>NZ_RZRK01000055.1:0-14036 GCF_003997835.1 Mesorhizobium sp. M7A.F.Ca.CA.004.12.1.1 | reverse complement strand
CAGCGTCATTGGCTACGGTCGCGAGGGCATCGTCCGGCCCTGGGTGATCAGGCATTCCGACGGCCATCTCGCAACCTTCATGCCCAAGGCGCGACTCGTTCTCGGCCATGGCGAACCGATGCTGGATGCAGCGCTCGCCGGCTGCGGCATCGCCTTCCTGCCGACATGGCTGGCCGCCGACAGCCTCAAAAGCTGCGATCTCGAAATGGTGCTGTCGGACTGCCTGGTCGAGAACATCGTCGTGCATGCCGTCTGGCCGGTAACGCGCGCGCTCACGCCAAAGGTACGGGTTGTCGTCGACGCCCTCGTCGAACATTTTTCGGCGCCGCCCTGGGATGCCGCGTGACCGAAATGCCGGTCATTTCTCAAAAATCACGTCGGACTATTTTCGAAGACCGCGCCGCAATGCTATTGACCGCTCATGTTATACGTAGAAATCGCTATCGTGGTCGTCCTCATCTGTGTGAACGGCCTTCTGTCGATGTCCGAACTTGCCATCGTCTCGTCGCGACCGGCCCGCCTGAAAGCGATGATCGACCGAGGCATCAATGGCGCCGGCCGCGCGCTCGAGTTGGGTTCCAATCCCGGCAAGTTCCTGTCCTCGGTGCAGATCGGCATCACCCTGGTCGGCGTCCTCTCCGGCGCCTTTTCCGGCGCCACGCTCGGCGAACGGCTGGCGCAGTTCCTGGCCTCGACCGGCATCCGCGAGACCGTCGCCGATCCGCTCGGCGTCGGCATCGTCGTCGCCATCATCACCTATTTCTCGCTGATCGTCGGCGAACTGGTGCCCAAGCAGATCGCCTTGCGCGACCCAGAGCGGGTCGCCGCCAGGGTCGCTCCGGCAATGACCATCCTCGCCACCGTTTCGGCGCCGCTGGTCTTCCTGCTCGATTTCTCCGGCCGCACCATCCTGTGGCTGCTCGGCCAGCGCGGCGAAAGCGAGGAGAAGGTCACCGATGAGGAGATCAAGATGCTGGTCGCCGAGGCCGAGCATCACGGCACCATCGAATCCGACGAGCGGCGCATGATCGCAGGCGTCATGCGGCTTGGCGACCGCGCCGTGCGCGCGGTGATGACGCCGCGCACCGAAGTCGACTGGATCAATCTGCAATCCGACGAGGCGGCCATCCGCAAGCTGCTCATGGAAACCCAGCATTCGCGCCTGCCGGCAGGCGACGGCGGCGTCGACGTCATGGTCGGCGTCGTCCAGACGCGTGACGTGCTGGCCGCACTGCTTGCCGGCCGCGTGCTCGACCCGCGCAGGCATGTGCGCGCAGCCCCCATCGTCTACGACCAGGCCGACGCGCTGGATGTGCTGCAGAAGCTGAAGGAATCCGACGTGCCGATGGCGCTGGTGCATGACGAATACGGCCATTTCGAAGGCATCGTCACCCCGGCCGACATTCTGGAAGCCATCACCGGCGTGTTCCGCGCCGACACCGACGCCGGCGATGAGGAAAACGCGGTCAAGCGCGAGGACGGCTCGTGGCTGCTCGCCGGCTACATGCAGGCCGACGAGATGGCCGACATTCTCGGCATCGACCTGCCGGAAAACCGCGATTACGAAACCGTCGCCGGTTATGTGCTGTCGCACATGCATCATCTGCCGGCGACTGGCGAATGCGTCGACGCGCAGGGCTGGCGCTTCGAGGTGGTCGATCTCGACGGCCGCCGCATCGACAAGCTGATCGCCACCCGCCTGCCCGGCGCCCAACGCGAGGCGGTGCGCTGACATGTTCGAATGTCAGCTCTTGACCGGTTAGCTGACGCCGCCCTCTGCCAGAGATCGAGCTGGTTTCAACAAACCGAAGAAGCCAATGATACGCGTTATCCGTTTCTGCTCCTCATCCAGAAAAGCGATGTCCAGGCCCTCGGGTAAAGACGAACCGTCAGGCGTCACAAACTTCCACGCGAAGCGCGCGACGCCGTGATGAACGTCCACGTTGCTGGTCCGCAGAATGCAGGCACCAGGATGCTTGCTCTGAATTCCTGCAATGTGGGCTAGAAGTTCTTCGGCACCAACGGCGTGAACGGTTGGATCGGTATACGTCGCGCCATCGCTCAAGATCGATAACAGCGACGCCCGCCGCTTCTCGGCGTTTTCGGTGGACCACGATGCACAATACTTATCGATGAGATGCGTCAAAGGCATGCTACTTCCCTGTCGCCAGAAATTGCGAGAGCGCGGCGAAATCATCGTGCAGGTGGCCCGCCGCTATGGCCCGTTTGAATATCGCATCATAACCATCGACTATTGAACGGTCGATTTCGCGGAACTGCATCAACTCCAATAGATGCTGCATTGCGCCGTGGTGCGCCGAGATCGACGAGAGCGTTTCGTTATCGCTGGCAAATCGGCCAGCGCTCGTCCGCTTGATGAGGTCGGTCACCAAGCCGTCAATGACCGGCGCCGTCGCGGACCACTGACGCGCCAGTTCACCGAGTTCGATCTCTTCGGCCTGCGACACGGCGATCGCATGGAGCGCCCCGAACAGAGCGCCCCACATGATAGCCAGTAGTGCGCTATCGAGCCCGTTCGCACGCCCTGGTTCTTCGCCAACATGCTGAACATTGCCACCCAAAGCGCGAAACACATCGCGGTTCGTGTCGAAAGCCGCCCTTGGCCCGGCAAGCAGGATGGTTCCGGCGTCCGTGCCGATATAATCCGGCGTCGCCATGATCGCGCCATCAAGGTAGCTTGCGCCGTGCTCCCTATACCAATCAGCGGCTTCCCGTGCGCCATTTGGCGTCCCGGAAGTCAACTCCACGATCAGCTTGCCGCGAATGGCTGAGGCGATGGCGTCACTGTGGAGAAGCGCTTTTGTCGCCTCATAGTCGCTGACATTCACAATGATGATCTCGCCTGCGTTCACGGCTTCCTCCACGGAGGACGCGACGATTGCGCCCAGCCTGGCGAGTGGATCGGTCTTCTGTCTGGTTCTGTTCCAGACAGTCGTCGGATATCCCGACTGAAGCAGGCTGCCGGCGAGCGCCGAGCCCATACGGCCCGTTCCAACAACCGTGATTGAAAGCTTCATTCCACACTCCATATCAATTGGCGGCGTCAGACCGCGTTTTGCTGTGATCGTCTTGAGAGGTATGTCAAAACGAGCGGCGCGCGATACGCACCCGGGCGTAAGTGGTCACCAGAAGGTAAGGAACGCGCGATGAACAATTCCGCGGACAATGGCTTTGCAGCGGCCGTCAGGATGGTCGAAGGAAAGTGGAAAGTAGATATCCTTTGCGAGCTCGGAACGGCGTCGCGCAGATTTGGTCGATTGAAACAGGCGCTCTCTGGCATCAGTGAAAAGATGCTGGCTCAACAATTGCGAGAACTGGAGGCGGACGGCCTTGTCGACCGCAAGGTCTTTTCCGTGGTTCCAGCGAAGGTAGTCTATTCGCTGACAGAACGCGGCGCGGCGCTCAACGCAGCAGCAGGTTCACTATGTCTGTGGGCCGAGCAATTCGGCCTGCCCGGCTGCACTCAGATTACCAATGGCGTACATATGGATGCGCTCTGATGCATGTCGCCCAAAGCGACCTCGGTTTGGGCGCCCATCGCGAGGCGGTGCGCTGACGCCCGACGCAATTGCGGCATTCGCTCTATCGTTCCCAGAAGGGCTTGGCGATCTCTCCCTCGACCTGCTGTATCGTCAGGCCGATATCGTCGATCAGATGCGGATTGTCCTTCGACATCTGCCTGAGTTGCCAGCGAAAGCGTATCCGTTCGCGCCAGGTCCGATCGTGCCAACTCGCTATGATGCTTCGCAGGGTCTTCAGGAGCCGGCGCGATGCCGGCCGCACGGGCGTTCCCGCTCGCGCTGCACAACGCTGGGCTGATGCAAGTGTATTGGTCATGGCAACCTCCATATGGTTTGAGGGCCTGGGGCTCTCGATGAGGTTGAATTCTGCGCGATACGGACGGCGCCGTAATTAAGCCCTCCCAAATAGTTCTCAAAACTTCCAAACGAGCTAGAGCAGTTCACCGGCTCACGGAACCGGCAAACTACTCTAACCCTTTGTTTTGACGCAATTCCGAACAGAAAACCGCTTCACACTTTTCCTGGAATTGCTCTATAGATGCGCCTATGCAGGGATCGCGTTTTGCCTTTGGTCCGTTCGTGCTTGATCCGGGTGCGGGAACGCTGCTTCGGAACGACGTCCCCGTTGCCGTTGGCTATCGCGGGCTGAGCCTGCTTGCAGCACTCGTCGGGCGGCCCGGTGAAATATTGGGGAAGGCCGAGTTGATGGACGCTGCATGGCCGGGCACGGCCGTCGAGGAAGGCAACCTCACCGTCCAGATCGCGCAGTTGCGCAAGCTGCTTGGTCCTGTCGGCGAGAACGGCGAATGGATATCCACCGTTCCGCGCGTCGGCTACCGTTTCACAGGGGCCGTCGAACAGCTCGGCGAGGCCAAGCGAAAATCCTTGCCGCTGCCCGACAAACCATCGATAGCCGTGCTGCCCTTCGTCAATTTCAGCAACGATCCCGAGCAGGATTCCTTCGTGGACGGGTTGACCGAAGACCTCATCACCGACCTGTCCAGGATCTCCGGCCTGTTCGTCATCGCCCGCAATTCGACCTTTGCCTATAAGGGAAAAGCGATGGACGTGCGCGAGATCGCCGGGGATCTTGGCGTGCGCTACCTGCTGGAAGGCAGCGCAAGACGCGCCGCGGGGCGCGTGCGCATCAACGCACAGCTGGTCGACGCGGTGAGCGGCGACCATCTGTGGGCGGAACGCTTCGATCGCGGCCTGGACGATATCTTTGCCGTTCAGGACGAGGTTACGGCCAAGATTGTGGAGGCGTTGCTTGGCCGTCTGCGCGCGCCGCCGCCGCGCAACCGACCCAGCAATCTCGAGGCTTACGATCTCTGCGTGCGGGCGCGCAAGCTGATCGACGACTCGCCGCAGATGGCGCAGGAAGCGCATCTGATGCTGACGCGCGCGGTGTCGCTCGATCCTGATTACGCCGAGCCCTATCGCTGGCTTGCCATGAACCACTGGATGGGACGGGTGCATTGGGGCGGACCAACCGAAGCTGCCCGCAGCGTTGCCTTGGAGCTGGCGCGCAAGGCCGTGGCGATCGATCCCAACGATGCCGGCTGTCGCTGGATCCTGGCCTACCTGCTTGCCTATGAGCGCAGCTTCACTGAAGCGGATGCGGAATTCGCCAAGGCGATCGAGCTCGACCCGAACGAGGCCGACACCTGGGCGGCATTGTCCGACATCGCCGTCCTGGCCGGCCGGGTCGAAGAGGGCCTCGAGCACATCGGCAAGGCGTTCCGGCTGAACCCGTTTCCAGCGAGCTGGTACTATCTGACGCTCGGCCAGGCGCAATATGCGGCGCGCGACTACCAAGCCGCTATCGAGACGTTGCGCCGTGACGAGACCTATCGCACAAGCTCACGCCGTTTCCTGGCCGCCAGCCTGGCGCAACTCGGCCGGCTCGACGAGGCGCGCGCTGAGGCTGAACTGTTCCTCGTCGGCAACCCGCATTTCACAACCCATCACTGGGCGACGACCGAGCCATTCCGCGACGCCGCTACGCTCGAGCATTTCGTCGATGGTTTTCGCAAGGCCGGTCTTCCGGAGTGACGCGCCGGCATCCGGCTGCCCGCAGCAGAGGCGACGTGGTGCGCTAACCCGGGTCTAGACGTCGGTATGATCTCGGTGGCGCGACACCTTCTCGCGGTTGCCGCAGGTGCGCATGCTGCACCAGCGCCGCTTGCCGCCTCGCGACGTATCGAGGAAAAGCCAGCCACAGCGAGGGCAGGAATGCAGCCTGTCGCGCGGCAGGGTGAAGAACGCGTCGATGGACAGCATGGCCAGCAAGGCGGTGACGGCGTCCGGGTCCCGCCACCGGGCAAGGGCAAGCTTCGGTCTGGTGCCATCCAGTTCGATAGAGCCGGCGGCAAGCGAGCTTGCCGTGCGCGAGAACAACACGCCAAGCGGTTCGGCCGCAGACGGTTTACCCGCGGCGATTGGCTCGAAAACCTGAAATGACGCCTCCCGCATTTCGCGGACCCCTTCCACGAACCGCCCATCCGCTATCTCGGCAACGGCCTGCGCCTGGCGATCGTCGGCAAGCCCTGAGGCGCTGAACCAGTTCGCAACATCCTGGACGGATTTGAAGAGTTCATTGTCTGCTGCCGGCGCCCGCCGGTCGAACACGGCATTCGACAGGTCCAAAGCGGGATGCCCGCCGATGAAGTGATCCGGCACCCATTCGGTGTATGCATCGCCCATGGAACATAACCTCATCAACCGCATTATACGGTTACATGATGTAACCACTATCACAGGGATATGTGGTGTCAAACCCATAGCACCGCCAGGTCGGCGCGGACCACTGGGAGAGAGAGGATGTGCAGCAATCGTTACAAGACCCGCCACGAGACCATCAATGTCGACGGCCTCGACATCTTCTACCGACACGCCGGCGACCCGGGCAGACCGGCAATCCTGCTGCTGCACGGATATCCGACTTCGTCGCACGTCTATCGCAATGTCATCGAACCGCTGGCGGACACAGCCTATGTGGTGGCGCCGGACCTGCCCGGTTTCGGCTTTTCGTCCGCCCCTTCCATCGATGCCTATGACTACACGTTCGAGAACCTGGCCAACACGATCGAAGCCTTCGTCGAGGCCCTCGGCATCCAGCGATTCTTCCTCTACATCACTGACTTCGGCACGCCTGTCGGCTACCATCTCGCCACACGGCAGCCGGATCGCATCCTCGGCCTGATCGCGCAGGACAGCAATGCTCATGACGAGGGGCTGGGACCGGAATGGGACGCGCCGAAGGCATTCTTCGCCGAACCGACTGAAGAAAACCGCGCCAAACTGCCGGACTGGATGAATTTCGAGGGGACCCGAAACCAATATATCGGCGGTCTCCCCGAGCGTCTGAAGGTGTTGTTTCCGCCCGAGGGTTGGTATCTCGATACGGAGCGCCTGGCGAGGCCCGGCAACACCGACATTCAGTTCGAACTCTTCACCGATTATGGCTCGCACATCGCCCGCTTCCCGGCCATCCAGGCCTATCTCCGCGACCACCAGCCAGCATGCCTCGTGCTGTGGGGACGGCACGACGCCTTCTTCGCGCTGGACGAGATCATGGCCTACAGCCGCGACCTCGACGCAGTCGAAATCCATGTCTTTGAGAGCGGACACATGCTTCTCGAAACGCATCATCGCCAATGCGCGGCTCTCATCGCTCACTTCATCCACGAGGTGGAGACTGGGGTCTTTCGCGAACCTGCAGGGCGCTGAACGTCGACGCTCAAACCGCCATTTCGATGGGCTCGGCAAGCCTTGGATTGGCCCGCGCGGCGATCAGGCAGCCGGCGACGATCAGGCATGCTCCGGCCAAGGTGGTCCAGGTCGCCTCCTCGCCGAAGAAGAACCAGCCGAGCGCGACCGCCCAGATGAAGGCCGAGTATTCCGTCGGGATCAGATATTGCGCTTCGGCGCGGGCGTAGGACCAGCTCATCAGGAATTGCCCGGCGAGCGACAGCACCGTCACCCCGGCCAAAGGAAGCCAAAGATTGCTCGGCAGGGCGACGGCGAGCCAGGGTGCTGCGAGGCCGAGCAGGATGGCAACGCAAAGGTTCTGGAACAGCATGATCTCGATCGGCTTGGCCAACTGCGCCTGTTGCCGGGCTAGGATCAGATTGTAGCCGTAGAACACCGTCGACACGAGCACCGCCGCCGTGCCGAGCATGGCATCTTGCGAATAGTCTGCCTGCCCGAACTGGCCGGCCATGATAATCGCGACGCCGGCGATGCCGGCCAGCGATGCCCAGACAGCCTCTCGCCGGATCCGTTCGCCGAGCAGCAACGCGGCGAGAAACAGGGCAAACAAAGGCGCCACGAAGCTGAGCCCGATCGCCTCCGCAAGCGGCAGCCTGGCCAAGCCCCAGAAGAAGGATATCAGGACGACGCCGACAACCGCGGCACGCAACGCATGCAGCCTCAGCACCGGAACGGTTGGCTTTAGGCGCGGTCCCGCCAGCCAGGCCGCGCCCGCGACCACGGTCGCGACCATGCTGCGCCACAGCAAAGTGTTGTAGACGCCGACCGCGATGACCAGGATCTTCATCGCCGCATCCATCCCGGACAGCAGGAAGATCGCAAGCGCGCATACGAGCACCGGGATCATCGGGGAAACGGCGCCGGTCAGGCTGGATGTCTTCACGGTTTCACTCATGTAACGGAATGCAGCCGGATATATCAGGGCAAAGGGCGCGACCAGATGGCAGTCCCGTCGATGTAGCAGTCCAACCCCGATTGGCGTCGTGTTCGCGGCTATCGCGACATCCGGATATCAGCATCATACCGACGAGTTGGACGAGGCGGACCGCCTCGCCGACTGCATCATCCGGTCACGGCAGGCGACGCACGCACACATGGCATAGATCGAATTGACGGGGCGGGTTGCCGACGCGGCTGGCCCGTCGCATGTTGTCGATTGTTTACAGAGGATCGAAAAAATGCGCCGCATAGCCTCAGGCGACCTTTATCAGACCTACGATCTTGGTGACTTGCGCATCACCTCCTTGCGCGATGGCTATGTCGACATGCCGATCGGACGGCTTCGGCAACGCGGCGACAAGCCATTTGGCGATGAATTGCCGCAACAAGTCGCGTTGATTGCTGGTCAACTCAGGCTTTCCGTCAATGCCTTCGCGATTGACGATGGAAATGGGATCATCTTGATCGATACCGGCGCCTCGAACGCCTGGCATCCCACCATGGGCCGACTTCCCGAGGCGCTGGACGAAGCCGGCATCGATGCCGGACGAGTCCGTACCATCTGCTTCACCCACACGCATCTCGACCACATCCATGGTCTTGTGCTTGCCGACGGCCGCGACGCTTTCCCGCGCCTGGCGCGCTTGCTCGTTCCCGGGGAAGAACTCGGCTTTTTTCGCGCCGAAGCGCGGCTCGAACGATTTCACGGCATGGCGGAACCCTTCGAAGCCGGAGACCGTATCGGGACACATGTCGACATTGTCGACGCTCGTGGCCATGAAGCGGGACATAGCTGCTTTCGCGTTTCGAGCGGCGGCGAACGCGTTCTGATTTGGGGCGACACCGTTCACGTCCCATCGCTTCAGTTCGATCGACCTGAGGTGACGTGGGAATTCGACGCCGATCAGGACCAGGCGTGCGAAAGCCGGTTGCGGTTGCTGGCGCTTGCAGCCGACGAACATTGTTTCGTTGCCGGCGCGCATCTGGATTCGCCCGGCATCGGCCGCGTCGTCCGATCCGGCGCCAGCTTTCAATTCGAGCCGCTATAATTGAAAAAGGGCGACGCAAGCGCCGCCCCGGATCCTTGGGAGGATAACTCGAATTGGCGGTCAGGCCGCCTTGACTTCCTCGGCAACGGCGTCGGCCTGACGCGCTGCCTTGAGCACCTTGGCCCACCACGCAACATCGTTGACCAGCGCGGTGGCGGCCTGGTTCAGATGCTCGAGGTCTTCCAGCTTCTTCTCGCCCTGGCGGACGGCGAGGAAATCGCCCCAGGCGATATGGACGGCCGACTTGACCGGCGCCATCTGCAATTCGACGGCATACAGTCTAAGCTGTTCGACGGCACGCGAGCCGCCGACGCTGCCATAACCGACGAAGCCGGCCGACTTCTTGTTCCATTCATTGGCGGCGTAGTCGATGGCGTTCTTCAGCACGGCCGTCGGGCCATGATTGTATTCGGCGGCGGTGAAGATGAAGCCGTCGAATTCGGCGACCTTCTTCTGCCAGCGCTGTGCCACTTCGTTCTGCGACGGCGCCCAGGCGGAGGATGCGACCTCGTCGAAGAACGGCAGCGGGAAGTCGCGCAGATCGACGACCTCGACATCGATGTCGGCATGCGACTTGGCGATCTTGGCGATCCACTGGGTTGGCACATCGGCGAAACGAGCGGCGCGCGTCGATCCGACGACGATGGCAATTTTGGGTTTGGACATAAGGGCTCTCCTTGCACGAAGTACTGGTATCATTTGGATACCTGCGCTATATGAGATACTGGAAACGCGATGCACAAGAAGGCACTTTTTTGTTACCGAGGCACCCACATCGCTCCGAAGACTGCCGCGCCATCTCGGAAATCCTGCAGCGCGTCGGCGACAAATGGACCGTTCTGGTCGTCGGCAAGCTGGGCGACGGACCGCTGCGTTTCAACGAATTGCGCGCTGCCGTCGGCGGCATCTCGCAGAAAATGCTGACCACCACCTTGCGCGGGCTGGAGCGTGACGGCTTCGTCACCCGCACCGTGTTTCCAACCATTCCACCGCGCGTCGATTATGAGCTGACCGAGCTCGGCCACGAGCTGCTGATCCCCGTCAGCGCACTGAGCGAATGGGCGCGTGCGAACACCATGCGCGTCAAGGCGGCGCGCGAAAAATTCGACGACGCCCGCGTCTGAAATCCTTGCGCTGCAAGGGATTCAGACGCGCACGCAACATCCGGCTTGCCCGATCGGAAATTCTATCTCGGCTGCGCGGATCGTTGCCCGAATGCACGCGCCGTTTTGGCTGGCGGATTGCCGCTCATGCCGTCCCCTGACGGCTGCCGCTCAGGCTCCTGATGCGCGGACATCGCATCGCGCGGCGCCACAGCTATCACACCGTGCGCCCTGCTTGCCGGGAGCCTGTTCCCCATGCGTGCAGGCACTGCGCGAGATGTCTTCCTTCACCTCCGCATAAGCGGTCACGCCGAGCAGGCAGGTCGTCGCGACCAGGGCTGCCACGAGCCAACCGTTCAGCAGATGTTGACGCATTGTCTCTCCTCCAACGTCCGCAGCATCGGGCGCGAAGGCAACCATTGGATGCCGCGAAGCGGGTTTCCCACACGGCCCCTGTTACAAACGGACCCATGCCCGGCTCGCTCTACCTGATCAGGGCTCCGAACCCAGTTTTACAAAAGACCTGACGACAGCCAGTTCGGCGCTGCCGGCGGCTGTTGTGCCGTGGCTTTTATGCCGGTGGCTTTTCACGATAGGAATTTTTTCTTGACTCGGTGCCCTCAGCTAAGGTACATTTCCGTCCATGGTGCTGATTTGCGCCAGAGACCCGCCGCACAGGCGGGTTTTTCGTCTGATGCTCCGTCAGCCAACGCGCCGGCGAGGGCTCCGGACCAACCCACCCGTTAACCCCGAGTTCGTAGCCCTGTCTACCTGATCCCAGCTATGTCGGCGGCAAGCGATCCATGGCAGACTGGTTACGATCGCCTGGGTGTTTTCTGCCCCGGCTGCTATCGGTGAAAGCCGCCATTCGCGTCGAGGTTCATGTCGTACAAGGAACATCCCGTCATCGACCTGCCATCGGAAGCACTGCTGCCGAGCCCGCTGCTTGTCGTCGAGGACGAGCCGATGATGCAGGTGCGGTTGCGCTCGATCCTGAGGGGCCTTGGCTATGCTCAGGAGGAGCTGTTTTTCGCCGGGTCGATCGCGCAGGCCAAGACCCTGCTCGTCGACCAGCCCTTTGCCATGACGCTGGTCGATGTCGGCCTGCCCGACGGCAACGGCATCGACCTCATCGGCTCCCTGCACGAGCACGACGCGGCGCTGCCGATCCTCGTCATCTCGGCCTGGAGCAACGAAAACACCATCCTCGAAGCCCTGCGCGCCGGGGCGACCGGCTATCTCTTGAAGGAGCGCGACGACGTCGAGCTGTCGCTTTCGATCCGCAGCACCATCCGCGGCGGCGCGCCGATCGATCCCTTCATCGCCCGGCGCATCCTGGAACTGGTGTCGGCGCCGGCACCGTCCGGGCGCGCCCGTCCTTCCACCGACAGGCCGGGGCGCGGCAAGCCCGCGCTTGCAGCGCCGCCTCTCCTGACGCCGCGCGAGGTCGAGATCCTGAACCTCGTTGCCAAGGGGCTTACCAATCGAGAGATTTCGGGAGTCCTTTCCCTCTCCAGGTTCACGGTCGAATGCCACATTCGCAACATCTACAAGAAGCTGTCGGTCAAATCCCGGACGGAAGCGATCTTCGAGGCGCGGTCGCAAGGCTTCTTGCCCTGATATTCCTGCTCCTCGTGCCGGGCGGCATCGCCTTTGCCGCCGGCGGGGCCGTGCCGTTCAAGACGATCGAGGCCGTGCGATCCGGCTGGGACGCCGCCACGCCGCCGGCCACCGGCTGGACCAGCGTGACCTTGCCCGACGACTGGACGACGCGCTGGCCCGGTTTCGACGGCGTGGTCTGGTACCGCCTCACCTTCGACAGGGCCGACGCAACCGAACCGCTGGGCCTCGCGCTGAACTACTGGACACTGGCCGGATCGATCTCCGTCAACGGCGCGGAACTCGGACGCGACGAATTCCTCGTCGAGCCGTTGACGCGCTCATGGAACGTGCCCCGCTACTGGCAGCTCTCAGCCCCGGTCCTGCATGCCGGCACCAACACGCTGCTGATCAGGGTCTCGGGCCTGGCGCCATACCAGCCGGGTCTTGGTCCGGTGCTGATCGGCCCGCCTTCGGCGACGCGTGCCCATTTTGTCCAGCAATTCTGGATTCGCCGCGAGCTGCCGGTCTTCTATCTCGGCGTCACCGCGGCGCTTGGCACCTTCTTCTTCGTCGTCTGGCTGCTGCGCCGAAGCCTGAAGGCCTATGGCTGGTTCGCCCTGATGACGATTGCGTGGTGTTGCTATTCGCTCAATTTCGTGGTCACGAGCCCCTGGCCGTTCGGGACGACCGACACATGGCAGCGTTTTATCATGCTCTCCTTCATGGTCATGGCCGCCGCCTTCGTGCTGTTTGTCATCCGCTTCGCCGAGCGCCGCTTTCCCCGGGGGGAAGCCGTGCTGTGGGCCGCGCTGGCGATCGGCGCCGCCGCCCTGTTTGCCACGCCGCATTCCCAACTCGCCCCGATGCTCAACCTCCTGGCCTTGTCCTGGTCGCTGCTTTACATCGGCGCCTGTTTCCTGGCGATCGGCCTGACCTGGCGAAGCGCTCGCCTGGACCACATCGTCCTTCATATCGTCAACGCGCTCACCATCGTGGCCATCCTGCATGACCTGATGACCTATTTCGGCATCCTTCTTGGCAATGTCTACTACGTCACGCTGACATCCCACTTGCAGATGGTCGGCATGGCGCTGGTGCTGGCCTGGAACTTCGTCGCCAACATGCGCCGCATCGAAGGGTTCAACGATGAACTCACGGCCAAGATCGAAACCGCCAGGGAGGAACTCGCCCTCACGCTGCATCAGCAGCATGAGGTCATTCTGGCCAACACCAGGCTGGCCGAACGCGTATCCCTTTCCCACAATCTGCACGACGGCATGGGCGGCACCCTGGTCAATTCGATCGCCATGCTGGAGCATGCGCCGCAGAACCTGCCGGCCGATCGCTTCCTGTCCGTGCTGAAGGAACTGCGCGACGAGTTGCGGGTGATCATCGACACCGCTGCCGACGACCCGACGGGCGGCCAGTCGCTGGCCGAGTGGATCGCGCCGCTGCGCCGCCGCCAAACGCTGGCATGCGAAAGCCGCGACATCGATTGCGTGTGGAACCTGACCGGGCTGGAGGACTGCCACCTGCCGGCGGCGCGAAGCCTCGATCTCGTCCGCATCCTGCAGGAAGGCCTGACCAACGTGCTCAAGCACAGCCAGGCAAGCCGCGTCGTCATCGACCTGCACCGGCGCGGCGAGACGCTGAGCCTGGCCATCCAGGACAACGGCGTCGGCTTCGATACCGTCTCGGAGGCGCCCGTCCCGGGCACCGGCCTGCGCTCGATGCGGGCGCGGGCCGGGCGGCTGGGCGGCACGCTCGACACGCGGTCGCGGCACGGCGAAACCGTGCTGGCCCTGCAAGTGCCCGCGGCCTGAGCGGCGTATCCCGGCGCGGCGGGCATAGCTAGTTTCAACGATACCCGCCCTTGGTCTCGGGTGCTATGCCCCCGGGAACATGCACGACTGCGTCGGTGCTGATCTGGGGAGCCTGGCCTTGACAGGAATTGCCATCGTCTCGAAGCGCGGCCTGCTGCGTTCGACCGCCCTCGCGGGCTGCCTCCTGGCCAGCCTGGCCTGGAG
>NZ_RZRK01000559.1:971-4084 GCF_003997835.1 Mesorhizobium sp. M7A.F.Ca.CA.004.12.1.1 | reverse complement strand
GTCCACGCCGCGGCGGTGAACCTGCTCGATTCCAAGGTCAAAACCGGAGAGTTCAAGCTGATCCTGCCCTATCGCCGGCCGTTCATCCTGGGTCACGACGTGGCCGGGAGGGTTGTCCGCGTGGGATCGAAAGTCCGCAAGTTCAAACTCGGCGACGACGTCTATGCGCGGCCGCGCGATGGCCGGATCGGGACGTTCGCCGAGTTCATAGCCATGGATGAAGCCGACGTGGCCCTGAAGCCCGGGAACCTCAGCATGGAGGAGGCGGCCTCGATCCCGCTGGTCGGCCTGACCGCCTGGCAGGCGCTCATCGAAAGGGCCAGCCTGAAGAGGGGACAGAAGGTCTTCATTCAAGCCGGATCCGGCGGCGTGGGGACATTCGCCATCCAACTGGCAAAGCATCTCGGCGCGACCGTTGCGACCACCGCCAGCGCGGCGAGTGCCGGTCTGGTCAAGGGGCTCGGCGCCGATGTCGTCGTCGACTACAGGAAAGACGATTTCGAAAAAGTCCTGTCGGGCTACGACGTCGTCTTGAACAGCCAGGACGCCAAGACACTTGAAAAGTCACTGAATGTGCTGAAACCGGGAGGCAAGCTCATCTCCATCTCCGGCCCACCGGATCCGGACTTCGCCAGGGAAAAGGGACTGAACATGGTGCTGAGGCTGGTGCTTCGCCTGCTGAGCCGCGGTATTCGAGCGAGAGCCAAGCGCCGTGGCGTGACGTTCTCGTTTCTCTTCATGTGGGCGCAGGGCGAGCAGTTGAGCAAGATCGCATCGCTCATCGAAGCCGGCGCGATCCGCCCGGTCGTCGATCGGGTCTTTCCCTTCGAGGCGACCAACGAGGCGCTGGCCTATGTCGAAACAGGACGCGCCAAGGGCAAGGTCGTCATCAAGGTCCGATAGCAACTCAGCTGCGATCGAGGTCAGCCGCGCCGGGCTGCATCGATCGCCGCGACGTCGATCTTCGTCATCTCCATCATTGCATCAAAGGCGCGTTTGGCTTCCTCGCCGCCGGCCGCCATGGCCTCGGTCAACGTGCGCGGCGTGATTTGCCAGGACACGCCCCATTTGTCCTTGCACCAGCCGCACGCGCTCTCCTGGCCGCCATTGCCGACGATGGCGTTCCAGTAGCGGTCGGTTTCCTGCTGATCGTCGGTGGCGATCTGGAACGAGAAGGCCTCGCTCTGCTTGAATGTGGAGCCGCCGTTCAATCCGATGCAGGGAATGCCGGCAACGGTAAATTCGACCGTCAACACGTCGCCTTTCTTGCCGGACGGAAAGTCGCTCGGCGCACGGTGAACGGCGCCCACCCTGGTGTCGGGAAAGGTCTCCGCGTAGAAGCGAGCCGCAGCCTCGGCGTCCTTGTCGAACCAGAGGCAAATCGTGTTCTTTGGCATCGTTGGCATTGCGTGTTCCTTTCGGTGTTGGGGTCGGCGGAGGTCAGCCCAGCAAATTACGTGCCGTGCGCATGAAGATCCTTGACCCGATCGGGATCAGGTCGTCGGGAAAGTCATAGTCGGGATTGTGCAAGGCAGGGTGCCGCTCGCCTGCACCGAGGAAGAACATCGCCGACTTGGCACTGTGGCCGAACAGGCCGAAATCTTCAGAGGCGCGCATCGGCAGGGCTTCTTCGCCGTGCGCGACGCCCTCTTCATCAAGTGCGCGCCGCAGATGCTCCACCGCGTCCGGCGCGTTGACGCTGGCGACGAAGATCTCGTGATAGTCCCAGCGGACGGAAAGGCGATGCTCGCCCGCGATCCTGGCGACCAGTGCTTCGGCAGCAGCGCACAGGTTTGCCATGCGCTCGTCACGCCGGGTGCGCAGCGTGGCCCACACCTCGGCGTGAGCCGGCGAGATGCCGAACACGGCTTCGCCCATCGCGGCATGGGTGACCGTCAGCATGGAGAAGCCGTCGTCGGCGAAGGTCCCGCGCCCGAGCGCCGGCAGCGCCGGCATCAGCTCACTGATCGCCAGCATCGGCGAAATGCCGGTCTCCGGCATGGACGAATGGGCGGTCTTGCCCTCCAGCACGATGCGCATGCCGCGTGAAGCACAGTTGACCACGCCGGCTTTGAGCCGCACCTCGCCAAATGGCACGCCGGGCAGGTTGTGCAATGAGAAAGCGAAATCCGGCGCGATCTCGCCGAAGCGCGGATCGGCGACGACACCTGCCGCGCCATTGCCGGTTTCCTCCGCCGGCTGGAACATCAGCACGACGCGGCCGCTTGCAGGCCTTTCGCGCCCCAACTGACGGCCGAGGGATGCCAGGATCGCGGTGTGTCCGTCATGGCCGCACATATGCGACTTGCCCGGCACGCGCGACGAATGCGGTACGCCTGAAAGTTCTTCGATAGGCAAGGCATCGAGTTCCGATCGGAACAGCACCGTCGGCCCCGCTTTGCCGCTGTCATATATGGCCGCGACGCCGTGCCCGCCGAGTTGTGTCAGCACCTTGTGCGGCCCCGTATCGGCGAGGAAGGCGACAACCTCCCTTGCCGTCTTCTCCTCTTCATTCGAGATTTCCGGGGCCTGGTGCAGCTGGCGCCGCCACGCCGTTAACTCGACGATGTCTCGGTTGGTCAGAGTCATGCCTTTTTAGCCTCCGCTGCATCCTTCATTGACACGCCCAGTCACAGGGGGTGTCGATGATGAATTGCTAGCGATAAAGGGCAGTTCCCGCCACAGTCCAAGTTTCAGGCTTCGGCAGGCCAGAAACGACCCGTTCTCCCGGCCACCCCCCAGCCTATTGATTGATTTCGGGTTCGACGAGCTTTGCCAGATTTCTGAGCGACTCCTGCCAGCCGAGATAGCAGGCCTCGACCGGAATGACGTCCGGAATGCCGGCCTGGGTGATGTCGATTTCGGTGCCGACCGACACTTTTTTCAAGATCACGGTGACCCGGATCTCGCCGGGCAGATTGGGATCGTCGAACCTGTCGGTGTAGAGCAGGCGCTCGCCCGGGACGAGTTCGAGGTACTCGCCGCCGAAGGAATGGCTGTCGCCCGTGGTGAAATTGCGGAACGACATCTTGAACGTGCCGCCGACCTTTGCCTCGAAATTATGAACCGTGCAGGTGAAGCCGTTTGGCGGAAGCCACTTGGCCAGCGCGTCC
>NZ_RZRK01000559.1:0-961 GCF_003997835.1 Mesorhizobium sp. M7A.F.Ca.CA.004.12.1.1 | reverse complement strand
TCAACGAAGGCGCGATAGACCTTTTCCGGGCTGGTCGTCAGAACGCGGTGCAAACGCACGGTGCCGGGCATATGCTGGATCCTTTCATAAATGCCTGTTCGATACCCCAAGGACGAACGAGGCGTAACAAGTCCGACATTGGTTTGCGAATTTTTTGACGGGATGCGGCCTGCCTCCCCCGCGGGCATGCCGTTCGATGCCGCGCCTATCAACACGAAGCTCGGGCGAGGCGGCGGGCGAACTGCACCGGCTCTGGAGCTGGCGTTCACCTGCTAAATCGGGTTCCTGAGCCATCTTGTTGTTCAGGCGCGGTTTTGCCGATTGGCGGGAAAGGCCGCGCGTCCCGGTCAACGCTTCGAACGCCGCGAAATAGGGTAGCGCGTCTTTGCCGTCCATGTGCCGATCATTAGAATTTGCATTTGATCAGAGTTGATTTCCTATCAGGCCGTTAACGCGGCCATGCTGTTAATCAGCATTTGCTAATGAGTCTTTCGAACCCGAGGCAAGCAATGACCAAGAATCTCGGCAATGCACGTCATACGCCGGCGAAGGACCTGCAGGTCTCCCTTCTAGGCAAAGCCGCGCCGGCACTGTTTCCGCTGGTCGTGGCGGCACTGGGCTACATGGTTGGCAAGCAGTTCTTCGGCATCTAGGCGCGCAGTTCCGTTCTCCCAAACGTTTCGGCGGACCGACCATGTCAACGCGCGGACCGCCGTTTGCATTGCAGCGGCGTGTCGCCGGACATCAACGTCAAACATGCACGTCGCCAAAGGACAGTTCGCCGTCGTCATCGGCCGTGAAAAAGACGATGGCAAGCAACCCGACATAGAATGCGGCCACAACAACCACGATCGCCACACCGGGAACGGGGCCAAGGGCGGCGCTGTCCACGGCTTGGCGAAGCGAGCCGGCAAAGCCGGTCCTGACGCCCACGGTTTGAAGGCTGGGTGTGGATATCTTG
>NZ_RZRK01000558.1:0-4087 GCF_003997835.1 Mesorhizobium sp. M7A.F.Ca.CA.004.12.1.1 | reverse complement strand
ATCTGGCCGGGCTCGACACGGGTGTCGGCCTTGACCCGTCCGCCATCGACGCGGATCTGGCCGGAGCGCAGAAGCTTCTGCAAATGGCCGAAACCAAGGCCCGGGAAATGGGTCTTGAACCAGCGGTCGAGCCGCATGCCCGCCTCGCCGGCCTCCACCGTGATCTGTTCAACGCCTGCCATGTTTTTTGTCGCTTATCCGTTTCCCGAGCGAAGCTCGGCCTGTTCTTGGCGCGGCAATAGCACTAAGGCAGGCTTCTTGCGAGCCAAAGTCCCAGAAACAGGGCGATAATGGCGCCAATGACGCTGGCAAGGGCATAAGCCAGCGCAGGCAGCGTGGCTCCCCGCTCCCACAGCGTCGCGAAATCGAGCGAAAAGGCGGAGAAGGTGGTGAAGCCGCCGAGAATGCCGGTAGCAACGAACAGCCTGACCTCGTTCGATCCGCCACGGCGCATCATGGAGGCGATGAACAGCCCCATGGCGAAGGAGCCAATGATGTTGATGGCCATCGTGCCCCAGGGATAGCTGGGGCCGACAAAACGCAGCGCGCCGATGTTGGTAAGGTGACGAATTCCGGCACCGATGCCGCCACCGACGACGACGAGAAACAGATTGAACATGACCGTTTACTGCCCCCGCACGGCTGCCCCGTCAATCCCTCGTTGCGGGCGCAACCGCACGCAGATCGAGCTCACCACTCAGGCGTTGCCCATCCCGGATATTTTTTCCTGAACTCGTTATAGAGGTCATCGACCTCCGTTTTGCCGATAGGGCGCACCTGTTCGTAGAGGTAGCCCTTGACGTCGCCGGACAGCTGGTAAGCCGCTATGCGCCTGTATGCTGCGCCAATGCCTTTGCCCTCGACGATGTATTGGTCCGGTATCGAGACACAGAGCTGCGCGCCCTGCTGCAGATGGATAACGGGCGGGTCGGTCACGACAACGTATTTGGACTTCAACGCCGCCGGTCTGAATCGATCGCGACTATCGACCTGACAAGCCCACTCGATGCGAGGGTAAAGGTCCTTGTCCATTTCATACAGCAATGAATCGCTCATGATCCCGCTGGATGCAAACACCGACAACCGGTCCCCAGGTCCCATCTTTCCAAGAAGGTCATCGATAAGGCGCCTGTATTCTGGAAGATTGTCGAGGTGCAGCGGGAGCGTGGCTTCCCTGGCAAAGACGTAGCTGATCGGCGACAGAACCTGGCGGCCAGTCGGGAAAAAAGTACCGAAAAACGCCAGCCCGGCGGCAACGGCTATCGCGGCGTTCGACCATCGCGATCTCAGTGCCGGCATCGAAACGATCGCAACGATTGCCTGGGCGTAGGTAGGAAAGAGCCAAAGAAATACCGGCACCGAATGATGGCGATCCGGGTCCTGCATGCGGGTGAAGAGGACGAAGGTGAGTGCCGAAGCAACGGCACAGAACAGGGAAAATCTGTTTTGGCGTATAATGGAGATGTAAAGGCCAAATACGATCAACAGCCAGTTCACATAGCTGAGCCGGGATCCCACCTGGACAATCTGCGAAACGAAGTCCGTCTTGTATCCGCTGTAAAGATCGCCATAGCTGGTTCCCAGTATCTTGAAGATCAAGGGTTGCTGGAAGGTCAGCGCGGCTCCGACAACCACGAGGATCGCACACAGGCCTCCGACGGCGGCATTGCGGAGTGCCGGAAAGTCCCGATCTTTGGCAACCTGCAGAAAACAGAAGAAGGCTGCGGAAATTCCGAGCCCGATGACAGGATAGGCGTGCCAGCGGCGCAGCACGAACGCCAACCACAGGCATACGCCGACACGTATTCCGCTGATCACCGGTTCATGGGTCAGGAACCTCGATTTCCAGAGAAAATAGGTTGCCGCGCAAAGCGCGAGACAGCCGGCAATGTCAGGCAACCCACGGAGCGTCGCCGCCCAGAACGGCGTGTAGAGAAAGGCCGCAATCCATACGGTGAGCCAGCTTCGGCATGAAGACGTCCCGGTCGCCGCCTCCAGATAGCTAATTCTGCCGATGAGAAGAGCGGTCGGGACCAGATAAACAGCAACTATTCCGGCGATATAGGAAAACCTCGAATCGCCAAAAATGATGTGAAACGGCATCAGCGGCACCAGGATCGCCGCACTGTAGTCATCCGTGGCGATCGAGGTCCTCAAATGGCTGAGCCACTCGAGAGGGCTCTGAATCAAGAGCGTGCCTTGCCGGCTGAACGTGTCGAAATAGGCAGCGAAGTCCCAGTAATAGACAGGCTGCTCAAGCCCTACATAGGTGAGAGCAAGAGCAACTCCCAGCAGAGCGGTGCACACATATGTCGTTGCCCAAAATCCGAGAGATCTGTTCTTCGTCACTTGAAGCCGCCAGAAGGAGAAGAGGCAGAACTGTCAAAGTCAGCCCGGGGCCGCCGTTCATGCAGCCAGGAGCCGTTCCGGCGCATGAGCGGCCACAAGGATGGCCAAGTCTCACACGCAGAGCACCCAAATGCCGCCGGCAGCGCCGGTTTTCTAAAGCTCAGGTCGTGCCGGCATTCTTCGGCTTGGTCGAACCGATCATCTTCCAGTTCTTGTAGAACATGGAATTGATGCGCTCGACGCTGACCGAGACGATTGAGAGCATGCCCGCGATCAGTCTGGGAACCGGAGACGGCCGGATGATGTCCATGAAGACGCAGTAGCGGCGTCCGTCATACTCGTTGACCGAGCGATGCAGCAGCGTGTCGTCGAAGATGAACAGCGGATTGTCGTACCAATAATTCTTGACGTTGCCGCACTCGACGAAAATCTCCGACTTAACCGGGATCAGATTGTAGAGGATGCGCAGGCTGAGCCGCAGCGGGCCGAAATGCCAAGACGTCGATTCGCGCTTGCTGAAGACGGAAACGGCTATGGTCTTGATGTACTTGAAGTCCTTGTTGAACTCGGCGACGTTGTCGATCCTGTGCTTACCGTACCACTGGTAGACATACATGCCGCGCCGGCCGGCGCCGAAATTGGCGTCGATATCGGCAATGATCTCATCTTTGCGCGCCTTGAAGATGTCCAGGACCTCGTTGACCTCGCGCTGATAGTCGGCGGGAAACTGCTCCAGCTTCCAGACACCTGGATTTCTGTAGCACAAGAGGTCGACCAGCAGATTGAACGGCGAAAGCAGCCAGGTGAACAGGCCGTTGCCGAGAAAATAGCCTGAGAACAGCGACAGATCCTTGCGGTCGTTGCGCAGCACGTCGATCAGGCCGCAGATGATGAAGATCGTCGTCAGGATGGGAATGAAATAGAAGCCAAGGGCGAGAAGCGGGATGGCAATGGCGAATTTGCGAAGGGACTTGCGAAGGGTTTTTGTCATTTTTCCACGCGCGGAGCGCGATCCTGTTGCGAATGAAGTGCCCAAATCACGGCAACGACCACCGCCCGGTCGTGCGCCTTGATAAGGTTTTTTGGGTTACCACACAACGGCCCTGCTATCGTGGCCGGCTGGCTGCCTGGTGGATCTGGCCAACGGCCTCACGCAAGCCTGCTACTCCCGCTCCTTGCGCAGCTTCGCCCAATAGTCGAGCCGCTTCCTGATGTCGCGCTCGAAGCCGCGCTCGGGCGGATCATAGAAGGTCTGGCGGCCCATCTTCTCGGGAAAATAATCCTGCCCCGAAAAGGCATCCGGCTCGTCATGGTCGTAACGATAGCCGGCGCCGTAATCCTCCTCTTTCATCAGCTTTGTCGGCGCGTTGAGGATGTGCTTGGGCGGCAGCAGCGAGCCGTGTTCCTTCGCGGCCCGCGTGGCAGCCTTGAAAGCATTGTAGACGGCGTTGGATTTGGGCGCGGTGGCGAGATAGACGGTGGCCTCGGCAAAAGCCAGCTCGCCCTCGGGCGAGCCGAGATAGTCGTAGGCATCCTTGGCGGCATTGGCGACGACAAGCGCCTGCGGGTCGGCAAGGCCGATGTCTTCCATGGCCATGCGCACCAGCCGGCGGCCTAGATAGAGCGGATCCTCGCCGGCATCGAACATGCGTGCGAGATAGTAGAGAGCCGCGTCAGGGTCTGAACCGCGTACCGATTTGTGCAGCGCCGAGATCAGATTGTAATGGCCGTCCTGGCC
>NZ_RZRK01000557.1:0-4090 GCF_003997835.1 Mesorhizobium sp. M7A.F.Ca.CA.004.12.1.1 | reverse complement strand
GTGGTATGACGGGCTCTCAGCGTGACACGCTTTCGGGCTTTCTCGACGGCTACGACAGGAGCGCCGCTCCGGCGGTGACGATCGCTATCCCTGTCGGCTCGGCCAACGAGATCGCGGCGGCCGCTGCCAGCCGCGATTTTGTCAGGCTGGTGGTTGCCAGCGGCATCAAGCGCAACCGGATTGTCATGACCTCTTATCAGTCCGCTTCCGCCGAAGCCTCGGCCCCGATTCGCGTCGCCTATATCTCGGTGAAAGCTCAGACCGACAAATGCGGGCGTTGGCCCGAAGATCTGGTGGAGACCTCGGAAAACAAGCACTACGCCGATTTCGGCTGCTCGTATCAGAACAACCTCGCCGCCCAGATGGCCAATCCGGCCGACCTGCTCGGACCGCGCAAGCAGGCACCTATCGACGCCGAGCAGCGTGGGAAAGTCATCGATGGGTACCGAAATCAACCCTTCTTTGATTGGGAAGCAGAAGGCGAAGTTAGCTACTAACGATCGCAGTTCGGAGTACACGAACATGAACAATCTGGCCTATGACACTCCTGTAGACGGCAGCGATACCTCGCAGCAGGACATCGCCGCGATGCAGGCGTTGCGGCCGATCCCGCGCATCTCGATCCAGGCATTCTGCGAGACCGAGGGTGTTGCCAACCCGGTCGAGCGCGCCGGCGAGGACCGCCGCATGACGAAGGCGCATCTCAAGGTCCATATGGGCGGCGTCCCCACTGCCATCGAATTCTACCAATCGGCGCCGACGCCCAACCTGATCCTGCTGGAATCGCGCAGCGAGCCCAAGCAATTGCTGGAGCAACTCGCCCAGCTCTCGGAATATTGCGATCCGACGTCGAAGGTGGTGGTGATCGGCCACTACAATGATGTCGGCCTCTACCGCGAGCTCATCCGCAACGGCATTTCCGAATATGTGATCGCTCCGGTCTCGATGGCCGACATCGTCAGCGTGGTGTCGTCGATTTTCATCGATCCGGAAGCCGAGCCGCTCGGCCGCTCGATCGCCTTCGTCGGCGCCAAGGGCGGTGTCGGCTCCTCGACGATCGCCCACAATGTGGCTTGGGCGATGTCCTCCCTGTTCAAATCCGAAGTGGTCGTCGCCGATCTCGATCTGGCTTTCGGCACCGCCAACATCAATTTCGACCAGGATCCGGCGCAAGGCATCGCCGAGGCGGTGTTTTCACCCGAACGCATCGATGAAGTCTATCTCGACCGGCTGCTGACCCAGTGCGCCGAGCATCTGTCGCTGCTGGCAGCGCCTTCGACGCTCGAACGGGTCTATGATTTCGATCCCGAGGCCTTCGCGCAGCTTATCGACACCGCCCAGCGCAGCGTGCCGCTTCTGGTGCTCGACGTCCCGCATGCCTGGACGGGCTGGACCAAGAACACCCTGGTCAAGGCCGACGAGATCGTCATCACCGCGACACCGGAACTCGCCAATCTGCGCAACACCAAGAATCTCGTCGATATGCTCAAGCGGCTTCGTCCCAATGATCCGCCGCCCAAGCTGATCATCAACCAGGCCGGCGTGCCGAAGCGCCCGGAGATTTCGCCGTCCGATTTCGCCGAGCCGCTCGGCCTGTCGCCGATGTCGGTCATTGCGTTTGATCCGTTGCTGTTCGGCAATGCCGCCAACAACGGACGCATGCTTGGCGAAATGGATGCCAAGAACCCGGTCGTCGCGATGATCAACGAAATGGCGCATGTGCTGACCGGGCGCAGCGAAATCAAGATCAAGAAGAAGGCCGGGCTCGGCAGCCTGCTCGGCAAGCTCTCGCGCAACAAGAAGTGACGCTTCAGCAGTGGAATCGGTAGTCGATCATGTTTGGTAAAAGAGGCAGCGACGACGGCAACCGGTTCACGCCGGAATTTCGCCAGCCAGCACCGGCGCCTGTTGCGCCGCCGGCTGCAAGTTCCATGGACACAGCGGTTCTGACCCGGCCCACGGCGGCGCCAAGCGCGCCTGTCGCGCCGCCGGCGCGCCGTGCGGTCGAGGCACCGCCATTGGCGCCTGAGCCGAAGCGGGCACAGCGCGAAAAGAGCGAAACTTATTACGATACCAAGAGCCAGGTCTTCTCCGCGCTCATCGACACCATCGATCTGTCGCAGCTTTCCAAGCTTGACCCTGAAAGCGCGCGCGAGGAAATCCGCGACATCGTCAACGACATCATCGCGATCAAGAACTTCGCAATGACGATCGCCGAGCAGGAAGAGCTGCTCGAGGACATCTGCAACGACGTGCTCGGCTATGGGCCGCTCGAGCCGCTGCTCGCCCGCGACGACATCGCCGACATCATGGTCAACGGCTCCAGGAACGTCTACATCGAAGTCAACGGCAAGGTCGAACAGACCGGTATCCGCTTTCGTGACAATCAGCAGCTCCTCAACATCTGCCAGCGTATCGTCAGCCAGGTTGGCCGCCGCGTCGACGAATCCAGCCCGATCTGCGACGCGCGCCTTCCCGACGGCTCCCGCGTCAACGTCATCGCGCCGCCACTCTCCATCGATGGCGCCACGCTCACCATCCGCAAATTCAAGAAGGACAAGCTGACGCTCGATCAGCTGGTCAAGTTCGGCGCCATCTCGCCGCAGGGCGCCGAAGTTCTCAAGATCATCAGTCGTGTTCGCTGCAACATCGTGATCTCGGGCGGCACCGGTTCGGGCAAGACGACGCTGCTCAATTGCCTGACCAACTATATCGACCGCGAGGAGCGCGTCATCACCTGCGAAGACTCGGCCGAGCTGCAATTGCAGCAGCCGCATGTGGTGCGCCTCGAAACCCGCCCGCCCAATCTGGAGGGCGAGGGTGAGGTGACGATGCGCGACTTGGTCAAGAACTGTCTGCGCATGCGGCCAGAGCGCATCATCGTCGGCGAAGTGCGCGGACCCGAGGTGTTCGATCTTCTGCAGGCGATGAACACCGGCCATGACGGCTCGATGGGCACGATCCACTCGAACAGCCCGCGCGAATGCCTCAACCGTATCGAATCCATGATTGCCATGGGCGGCTATTCGCTGCCGCAGAAGACAGTGCGCGAAATCGTCGTCGGTTCCATCGACGTGATCATCCAGGCGGCGCGCCTGCGCGACGGATCGCGCCGCATCACCCACATCACCGAGGTGATCGGGATGGAAGGCGACGTCATCATCACGCAGGATATCGTCCTTTACAACATCAAGGGCGAGGACGCCAACGGCCGGCTGTTGGGTGAGCACGTATCGACCGGCATCGGCCGTCCGCATTTCTGGGAGCGCGCACGCTATTACGGCGAGGAGCAGCGTCTCGCCATTGCGCTCGAGGCGATGGAGAAACGCGCTGACTGACGCATGCTGGGGTGTAAGGGTTCGGGCCAATGTTTGGAATTGACGGCACAGTACTGGCGTTTGTCGTGCTCGCCGGCTTCAGCGCCGGCGCCGTCGCTTATGCATTTCTGTTCACCCGCATCAGCAACGAGAAACAGGTTGGCAAGCGGCTCGAAACGATCAGGACCGCCGAGACGGATCGCTCCGTCGTCAAAGCCTCGCGCGACCGCGTGGCGGAAGCCGTCAAGCGGCGCAAATCGGTTCAGGATTCTCTTAACGAACTCGACGCCAAGCAGAAAACCAAGGACAGCCGCGTCAAGAAACCGCCGCTGAAAGCCCAGCTTCGTCAGGCCGGCCTCAAGACCACCATCGAGCGTTTCTATATATACTCCGCCGTATGCGGCATCGTTTTGATGATTGTCGCCTTTGTGGCCGGAGCCCCGCTGATCGCCTTGCCGGGCGTGCTGTTGGCCGGGGGGCTGGGCCTGCCGCGCTGGTTCGTCACGTTTCGTCGCGCCCGCCGGGTCAAGGCATTTCTCAACGAATTTCCAAACGCGCTCGACATCATCGTGCGCGCGGTCAAATCCGGCCTGCCGCTGAACGACGCCGTGCGCCTGATCGCCAACGAATCGCCCGAACCCGTGAAGACCGAGTTTCGCCGTATCGTCGATTCACAGCAGATGGGCCTCTCTATCCCCGACGCGACCTTGCGCATGCCTGAAACCATGCCTTGCACCGAGGCAAGCTTCTTCGGCATCGTTATCCAGATACAG
>NZ_RZRK01000556.1:0-4108 GCF_003997835.1 Mesorhizobium sp. M7A.F.Ca.CA.004.12.1.1 | reverse complement strand
GCTGTTCATCTTCGACGAACCGACGGTCGGCGTCGATGTCGGCACCAAGGCCGAGATCTACCGCCTGTTCAGCGCACTTTTGTCAAAGGGCGCCGGCATCATCCTGATCTCGTCCTATCTGCCGGAAGTCTATGAACTCGCCGACACGCTGCATGTGTTCCGGCGCGGCAAACTGGTGGCGACGCACGGTTTTCACGCCGCCAGCCACGAGGATATTCTCACTCAGGCGCTCGCCGAGAAACAAGAAAAGCTGGGAGGACAGATATGAGCACCGAGGCGATCGCCGTCGAAAAACCGAAGCGCAACTACAACGTCCTGTTTGGGCTGACGCTTTTGGCGCTGCTGGTTCTGCTCTGGATTCTTCTCTCCGTGGCGACGACGAGCTTCGCCTCCGCCAACAACATGGCCAATCTCTTGCGCCAGGGCTCGATGATCGCCATCATGGCGGTCGGCCAGACCTTCGTCATCATCACCGGCGGCATCGACCTGTCGGTCGGCGCCGTGGTCGGTTTCGCCACGGTGGTCGTGGCCATGATGATCAATGCCGGCTTCCCCATCTGGCTCGCCATTCTGGTGACGCTGCTGGTCGGCGTCGCCATCGGCATGTTCCACGGCTTCGGCATCGTCAAGATGGGCCTGCCACCCTTCATCATCACGCTGGCAACGCTGACCTCGCTGCGCGGCATCGGCCTTTTGATGACCAACGGCAATTCGATCAACATCAACAGCGACACCTTCACCGCCTTCTCGCGCAATTCCTTCATCGGCATCCCCAACCTGTTCTGGATGGTGATCCTGGTCGGCATTCCGGCCTATATCTTCCTGCACCACAGCCGCTGGGGCCGATACCTGTTTTCGGTCGGCTCCAACGCCGAGGCTTCGCGTCTGTCCGGCGTCAATGTCCAGCGCACCATCTACATGGCCTACACGCTGTCGGGCCTGTGCGCCGCCTTTGTCGGCGTGCTGCTGGCCGCCCGCATCGGCATCGGCAACCCGACGCAGGCCGAGGGCTGGGAACTGCAGGCGATCGCGTCTTCGGTCATCGGCGGCACCTCGCTGTTCGGCGCCGTCGGCTCGGTGCATGGGCCGCTGCTCGGCGCCTTCATCCTGGCCACCATCAACAACGGCGCCAACCTGCTCAACGTCAATTCGTTCTGGCAGCGCATCATCACCGGCGCGCTGATCATCATCATCGTCTACTTCGACGGCCTGCGCCGCCGCGGCAAGTAGCGATCCCGCAATCAACCGCCGGCCCGCCACACCAACGGGCCGGCGATTTCATGACTGGATTAGCGCATGAAAGCCGTCCTCTGCCGTTCGCCCGGCGATCTCGTCCTTGAAGACCGGCCCGCACCAGAGGCACCGCCTCCCGGCTGGGCGCTGGTGGCGGTCAGCCATGTCGGCATCTGCGGCACCGACTACCACATTTTCGAGGGCAAGCACCCGTTCCTCGCCTATCCTCGCATCATGGGCCATGAGGTGTCGGGAACGATCGTCGAGACCGGCGACGGCGTCGATCTTGCCGTTGGTGAGCCCGTGGTGATCAACCCCTATCTTTCCTGCGGCAAGTGCATCGCCTGCCGGCACGGCAAGCCCAATTGCTGCCTCAGGATCGAGGTGCTGGGCGTGCATCGCGACGGCGCCATGTGCGAACAGATCCTGGTGCCGGCGCAAAATCTCTATCCGGCCAACGGCCTGTCGCTGGCCGACGCCGCCGCAGTCGAGTTCCTGGCCATCGGCGCGCATGCCGTGCGGCGCGCCCGCGCCGACCCCGGCGCCCGCACGCTGGTCATCGGCGCCGGCCCGATCGGGCTCGGCACCGCCATCTTCGCCCGCATCGCCGAACTCGACGTGACGCTGCTCGACATGAGCAGTGAAAGGCTCGCCTTCGCCGCAAATGAGCTTGGTTTCCAGACCCTCGACGGCTCGCGCGGCGCGGTGCCCGATCTGGTCAGGCAAGCGACATCAGGCGAAGGCTTCGATGTGGTCTTCGACGCCACCGGCAACACCCAGTCGGTGCAGTCGGCCTTTGCCCATGTCGCGCATGGCGGCACCTTGGTACTGGTCTCTGTTGTCAAGGACGACATCAGCTTTTCCGATCCGGAATTCCACAAGCGCGAGATGACGCTGATCGGCAGCCGCAACGCCTTGCGCGCCGACTTCGATCACGTCGCCGCCTCGATCCGCAACGGCGCCGTTCCCCTGGCCAAGCTCGTCACACACCGCACCACACTCGCCGGCACGCCGCGCGATCTGGCTCGTTGGGCACATGAGAAATCGGGCCTGATCAAGGCTGTGATCGAGGTCGGATCATAACATGGCAGACGGCGAAGCCGGTCCGAATTGAAGACGCCCGCGCAGGTCGACCCCCACTCCGTCTCGGCTTCGCCGAGCCACCTCTCCCCCGATCGACGGGGTAGAGGAAGGGTGCGAGCTTAGCAAGGCGGGCTCCTTCCTCTCCCTCCGGAGGGGGGAGAGGTGGCTCGGCGAAGCCGAGACGGAGTGGGGGAAGGCGGTCCTCAAACGCCAAGTCGCTGAAAAATAAGCGCGACCGAGCTGTCCACTCCCTACAGCGCCGACAGCTTCAGCTCCACCCGTTCGGCCGGAAACCGCGACTCGGAAAACTGGATCGGCTGGCCGTCCGGCGTGACGTTGACGGCAACCGTGACCAGCACGATGGCGCCCGGCTGCAGGTCGAGGTCGGCAAGGTCCGCCGCATCGGCATGGCGCGCCGACAGCACGGTCGATTGCCTGAGATAGTCGTCTATGCCGAACCGCGCCAGCGATGCGGTGATCGAGCCTGTTTCCGCCATCGCGGCATCGATGCCGGCAAAGCGCCGGGCCTCGAACCAGCCGGCAGCGCGCGACACCGGCCGTCCGTCGGCTTCGCCGCGCGTTTCCAACCGGATCACATCGGCTCCCTTGGGAAGACCCAGTCCCTCGGCGACGCGCTGGCTGGCCGGCTCGACCGACGAGGCGAGCAGGACGATGTGCCGTTCCGTCGTCTGCCCTTGCAGTCCTGTCGAAAAGCGTGTGCGCGCCCCGATCGGATAGGACAGCCGCTTGCGCGACAGCACGAAGGTGCCGCGCCCCTGCTCGGCCCGCAGCACGCCTTCCCTTACAAGGGCCGATATGGCGCTGCGCACCGTGTGACGGTTGACGCCATAGCGTTCTGCCAGCGCCACCTCCGGCGGCAGCGCTGCATTCTCCGTGAAATCGCCGATGGCGATCGCATGCAGGATCTTGTCGGCAATCTGCCGCCACAGCGAAACGCCACTGCGCCGCTCGATGCCGTCCGCTGACAGCCGCCCGACCCTCATTGCCCCCCACCTTCCAGCGCCCAGTCTTCTATCGCTGTCATCCACCCGTCATGGACACGCGCTAGATAATAGGTATAATTTGTATAGTTGTCTATATCAATAGACAAATTTAGCCACGAGGACGATAGCTTATGCGAGGACAGGAAGCCCGCGACCAGGCCGAGCGCAAGGCCGCCATGGCAACCCTTGCGCAATCCAGCGGCGATGACATCGTACGGCTCTGGAATGAGGCCGGACTGCCTTCGGACGCCGAGTTGCTGCGCGGCCCCGAAACCGGCCTTGTCACCCTGCGCGGCCGCATCGGCGGCGGCGGCGCCCCTTTCAATGTCGGCGAGGCGACCGTTACCCGCGCCACCGTCCGGCTGCCCTCCGGTCAGGTCGGCCATTGCTATGCGCTTGGCCGCGACAAGCAGAAGGCGAAGCTGGCGGCCATCGCCGACGCGCTGTGGCAGGACCCTGCCCGCCGCAATGAGGTCGAGACCGGGCTGATAGCGCCCCTGCGGTCGGCTCTAACCGCAGCGCATGAAAAACGCCGCGCCGAGACGGCGGCAACGAAGGTGGATTTCTTCACCATGGTTCGCGGAGAAGACTGATGGACATTGCAGCGCAATCGATCGAGGGCGGTTTCGCCGATCCGGTCTTCGACGCCCAGACCGTGTTCCGCGCCGTCATGGACGCAATGGCTCGGCCGGGCAGCGTGCAGCCGCTGCCGGCCTTCGCCCGCCCGCCGGCGCCGCTCTCGGCGACCGCCGGCGCCATCGCACTGGCGCTGTGCGATAACGACACCC
>NZ_RZRK01000555.1:0-4111 GCF_003997835.1 Mesorhizobium sp. M7A.F.Ca.CA.004.12.1.1 | reverse complement strand
CCATTGGAACGCGAACTCATGGCGCGGCTCAAGGATGCATTCGATCCACGGGACACGATGAATCCGGGCGTGCTGGTGCGCGCTGCCCGGCAAAGAAAAACTTTCGAATAGACGGCATTTCTTGATTTCGCCCCGAACCGCCTGCGTGCACCTATGAACCGAAGGCAGGCTCGATCGACCTGCCGCCAAAGTGAGGATGTCGAAGCATGATCCGCAATGGCGGCCGCCTTCTCGTCGAGTGCCTGATCGGGCTTGGCGCGACCAGGAGCTTCGGCGTGCCCGGAGAAAGTTATCTGGCCGTCCTGGACGCGCTGCACGACACGCAGGGAAAGCTGGACTACACGCTTTGCCGCAATGAAGGCGGCGCGGCGTTCATGGCCTCGGCCTACGGCAAGTTGACCGGCTCGCCAGGCATCTGTTTCGTGACGCGCGGCCCAGGCGCCACCAACGCCAGCATCGGCGTTCACACGGCCATGCAGGACAGTTCGCCGATGATCCTGTTCGTCGGCCAGGTCGGCACCGACATGAAGGGCCGCGAAGCGTTTCAGGAAATCGACTACCGGTCGGTGTTCGGCACGGTCGCCAAATGGGCGGTCGAGATCGACGATGTCGCGCGCCTGCCCGAGATTGTGGCGCGGGCATGGACGACCGCATTGACCGGACGACCTGGTCCCGTCGTGGTCGCGCTGCCCGAGGACATGCTGACCACCATGACCGAAGCGGCTCCGCTCAGCGCACCGGCGGCCATTTTCGAGCCGGCGCCGGCGCCGGAAGCGATCGCTTCGGCCTTCAGGCTGCTGGCCAAGGCCGAGAGGCCGGTCCTGCTCATGGGCGGCGCCAACTGGACCGTGGACGGACGCGCGGCGCTACAGGCTTTCGCAGAGGTTTCCGACATCCCTGTCGTGGCGGCCTTTCGCTATCAGGACCAGTTCGACAACCATTCGCCGGTCTTTGTCGGCGAGGCCGGCGTCGGCATGGTGGCGCATGTCAAAGCCCTGCTCCGCGACGCCGACGTGATCCTGGCCGTCAATGTGCGTTTTGGCGAGATGACCACGGACGGCTATACGCTGCTGTCCGTGCCGGTGCCGCGCCAGAAACTGATCCATGTCCATGGCTCCGATCGCGAGATCGGCAAGACCTATGTGCCGGCTATCGGTATCCATGCCGGGCCGAACGCTTTTGCCCGGGCGTTGACGCCCGTCAAAGGCGGCTGGGCGGACTGGCGCGCCGCGGCCCGCAAAGCCTATGAAGGGACATTCGGCGCGCCCGTCCAGCCCGGCCCGGTGGACATGGTGGAGGTCAGCGCCTGGCTGCGCGCAAACCTGCCTGCCGACGTCATTCTCACCAACGGCGCCGGCAATTTCACCGTCTGGCCGAACAAGTTCTTCAAGTTCGGGCCGGACGCACGGCTGCTCGCCCCGCAGTCTGGCGCCATGGGCTACGGCCTGCCGGCGGCAATTGCCGCCAAGGTTGCGTTTCCAGAACGCACGGTCGTCTGCTTTGCCGGCGACGGCGACTTCCAGATGAATTGCCAGGAACTCGGAACCGCTATGCAGGCTGGCGCGCAGCCGATCGTGCTGATCCTCAACAACGGCATCTACGGCACGATCCGCGCCCATCAGGAGCGCCACTATCCGGCGCGCGTTTCGGGCACGTCGCTCGAAAACCCTGATTTCGTGACACTGGCTAAGGCCTATGGCTTCCATGCCGAGCGGGTCGAGGCGACGCGCGATTTCGCGGCGGCGTTCGATCGGGCGCTCGGATCCGTGACGGGAGCGGTCCTCGACATCGCCATATCTCCCGAAGCGCTGACGCCCCGACAGACCCTTTCCCAGATGCGTGACGCCGCGCTCGCTTCCCAGAAGGCCAAGGCATGACCTCCAAAGACGACATCCGTCTCGGCGCGGACATCGGCGGCACGTTCACCGACGTCGCGCTCGACCTCAGGGGAACGATCTTCTCCACCAAGGTATTGACCAATTACGCGGCGCCCGAGCAGGCGATCCTGGACGGCATTGCCGTCGTCACGCGCGATGCCGGTATCGCGCTTGCCGAGATCGGCATCATCATCCACGGCACGACGCTGGCGACGAATGCGCTCATCGAACGCCGTGGCGCCAAGACCGCACTGGTCACCACCGAAGGGTTCCGCGATGTCATCGAGATGCGGACCGAAAACCGTTTCGAGCAGTATGACCTCGACCTGCAGCTGCCGGCGCCGCTAATCCCGCGCGAGCACCGTTTCACGGTAAAGGGCCGGATCGGTGCGGAAGGCCAGGAGCTTCAACCGCTCGACGAAGCCGCCCTGGAAGGCATTGCCGACCGGATCGCGGCCGGCGGTTTCGGCTCCGTGGCGATCGGCTTCATCCATGCCTACACCAACCCTGATCATGAGCGCCGGGCACGCGCTATCCTGTCCCGCAAGCTTACCATCCCGATTTCGATCAGCGCCGAAGTCTCGCCGCAGATGCGCGAGTTCGAACGCTTCAACACGGTCTGCGCCAACGCCTATGTGCGGCCGCAGATGGCGGACTATCTCGCGCGTTTCCAGACTCGCTTGAAGGAGATGGGCGCCGAGTGCCCGGTCTTCATGATCCATTCGGGGGGCGGTCTGATCTCGGTAGAGACGGCCTCGGAATTTCCCGTGCGCCTCGTTGAGTCCGGCCCGGCCGGCGGCGCCATCTTCGCCGCCGACATCGCCAGGCGATTCGGCCTGGAAAAGGTCGTCTCCTATGACATGGGCGGCACCACTGCAAAGATCTGCCTGATCGAGGATTATGCGCCGCGCACCGCCAGAACCTTCGAAGTGGCGCGTACCTATCGCTTCTGCAAAGGTTCCGGCATGCCGATCTCCATTCCCGTGATCGAGATGATCGAGATCGGCGCCGGCGGCGGCTCGATCGCCTGGGTCGACGCCATGGGCCGCATCCAGACCGGTCCCGAAAGTGCCGGATCGGAACCTGGCCCGGCCTGCTACGGCCGCGGCGGCAGGCGCCCGGCCATCACAGATGCCGACCTGGTGCTCGGCAAGCTCGATCCCGACAATTTCGCCGGCGGCGCCATCAGGCTGGACTCGCCCGCATCCGAACAGGCGATCCTGCGCGATGTCGGCGAACGCCTGTCGCTCGATGCCATGGCGACGGCCTTCGGCATCTGCGAGGTGGTGGACGAGAACATGGCCAATGCCGCCCGCGTCCATGCTGTCGAAAACGGCAAAAACATTTCCGACAACGTGATGATCGCCTTCGGTGGCGCGGCCCCGCTTCACGCCGCAAGGCTTTGCGAGAAACTCGGCATCGACCAGTGCATCGTCCCCAAGGGCGCGGGCGTCGGATCGGCGATCGGCTTCCTCAAGGCTCCGTTCGGCTACGAAGCCCTGGCATCCCGGCTGACGCGGCTGTCGCAGTTCAAGCCGGCCGAGGCCAATGCTTTGCTCGATGACCTCAAAGTGTCAGCCGAAAGCTTCGTGCGGGCAGGGGCCAACGGTACGATCACATGCGAAATCACCGCCTTCATGCGCTACGCCGGCCAGGGCTGGGAAATCCCCGTGCCGCTGCCGGACGAGCCGTTCGGCAATGATGCCGCAACCACGCTCGAGGATTTGTTCCAGGCGAATTACCAACGCTTCTTCGGCCGCGCCATCGAAGGACTTGGCGGCCTGGAAATCGAGATCGTCACCTGGTCCGTGAAGGCGACGGATGTCCGGCCTGCTGTCGCCAGGCACGAGCTGATCACCGGCAAGCGGACCACTCAGCCGGCAACAAGCCGCGCGGTGTTCGATCCGGCCAGCGGTGCGCCACGGACCTATGGCATCGTCGAACGGGAGGGGCTGTGCACCGGCGATCGGGTGGCAGGCCCGGTCATCATCGTCGAACGCGAGACGTCCACCGTCGTCACCACGAGCTTCGACGCCGTCATCCAGAGCGACGGCGCGATCCTTCTGATCCGCAAAGGCAGCCAGGCATGAGCGACATCAGTGAAATCCGCATGCAGGTCATGTGGAACCGGTTGATCTCGGTGGTCGAGGAGCAGGCCCTCACCTTGCTGCGCACGGCTTTCTCGACATCGGTGCGCGAATCCGGCGATCTGTCGGCAGGCGTGTTCGATCCCC
>NZ_RZRK01000554.1:0-4114 GCF_003997835.1 Mesorhizobium sp. M7A.F.Ca.CA.004.12.1.1 | reverse complement strand
AATCGCATGGGCGCAGAAGGAGACGTCGGTCGCGGTTTCGGCCTCGTCCAGGCCGAAGCAGGATTTGAACCACTGCCGTTCGAGGTCGACGAGCGTGACCAGGGCCATCGGCACCTGCATCACCGCCGCGGCAAGGCTGCTGACGCGGTCGAAATCGGGATCGGCCGCTGTATCCAGCACCTCCAACCCGTGCAGCACGGCGAGCCGGTCAACATCCTTGACTGCGCGCGCAACTTCGGCCGGCAGCTCGGGCACTGTTTGCGTCTTGCCAGTCACCCCACTTGCCTCGTCCCGGTCTTCGCCGTCGCCTGCTTGCGCTGGTGCAAGGCCAGCGCGCTTTTCCGGAACCATCCTAGCGAGGAACCGTTACCCGACCATGATTTGCCGAGCGCGCCAGCTGGTGCAGAATGAGACAGGGATCGAGCATGGCCAAGATCATTCCAGAAAACAAGGCGCGGCAGGGGCGATGGGGCTGGCATGGATTTCGAATCCTGATCGCCGCATTGCTTCTGGTGTTTGCTGCGTGGGGCATTGCCGAGATTTATGGTGTGTTGATCAAGGCGCCAACCAGCGATGAACAGCATGTCCCCACGCCCAGCACCACCGAGCAGGCTCCTGCTGGCTAAAGCCGGTTTGTTCGTTGCAACGCATCGCATCAGGCGGCTCTCGATTGGGCCGCGCTCGCCGGCACCAGTACATTCAGCGCGCCAGGCTGGATTTCGATTACCGTTTCACGGTCAAGCCTGACCAATTCGCCGTCCATCACAGCGCGAAACTTGCGGCTGCTCGAATGGATTTTCAGCACCGTTCTGTTCGTCTGGTGGATTTCGACATGTTCGTTGTCGCGCCATTTGCCGCGCGCCACGTTGAAGAAAAACTTGACCAGTTCGGCGCGCTGCTTCGCCACCGTGACATAGACACCGAGTACGCCGCCCGCCGGATTGTCGGCGTAAGGCAAATGGCCTTCGCCGAACAAATTGTTGGTGATGCCGATGCCGGTGATGCGTGCCGCCATTTCGGCTTCGCCGATGCTGAGCGTCACATTCATCGCAGGTGGATTGTTGATCGTCGCCCAAGCCGCTTTGGCCGAGGCGCGGATCTTTCCCAACCGCGAACCGAACTCCATCTTCTGGCGCAGTTGCACCATCTTTGCATGCATGCCGATCGAGAACTGATGTATGAAAGGTTGGCCATTGGCTGTCGCCACGTCGACCGCGATGATTTCGCCGTCGGCGAAGGATTTCAGCGCTCCATCGAGTGACTGCGGAATGCCCAACCCCCGCGCGAACAGGTTCATGGTGCCGGCCGGCAATATGGCAAGCGCCTTCTTCGTGCCCATCAGCCGCGCGGCCGCGGCGGAAATGGTCCCATCGCCGCCACCCGCCAGCACGACGTCGACAGAGCGACGCGAAGCCGCGCTGTCGAGCGTTTCCACCACGTCCTTGCCGGCGACAATTTCGATGCTGAGCGAGTGCCCTGCCGTCTCCAGCGTCTGATGCATCCTGTCGGAGAAGGCGACGAGGTCGGTGGTGCGCAAAGTGCCGCCATCCCGGTTCAGCACCGCTGCGAATTTCATACCCCGCTCCACCATGTCAGCCAAAAAGTGGCCGGGACACGCCCAGCCGATGGCTGAAACGCGGCGGCGACGGAAAAGGTTCCCTTGACACGAACGGGCTTCTAAGCCGCTCGATCATTTCTGTGATTTCGATTTCCGGACGGCGCGGTTTTGTCGGAACAACAGACTGGTCACAACGTTGTGAACCTGTAGATGCCGCGTCCGACTTTCCGGCGAAGACGCGGCGCATGAGATCAGGCACGAGGAGAGACTATCATGATCCGCAATCTTTTAGCCACGACCGCACTCGCAACACTGATCGCGACGGGCGCATATGCGCAGAGCGCGACGACCCCGGCGCCGGCACAGAGCCCAGCCGTTCAGGAGTCAGGCGCCGCGACGGTCCGCGCAGAGGGCAGCATCGTCACCAACATCATCGGTGAATCCGTCTACAACGGCACCGGCGATGATGCCGAGAACATCGGCAATGTCAGCGACGTCGTCTTCGACAAGGATGGGCAGGCGAAATCCGTCGTCATCGACGTTGGCGGTTTTCTGGGTGTCGGTGCCAAGAGCGTCGCCTTCGAGTACGGCAAGCTGCAGTGGGCCGAAAAGAATGGTGACCGCTGGCTGGTAGCCCAGACGACCAAGGACGAGTTGACCGCTCAGGCGGAATTCGACAGCCAGCCCTACAGTCCGGCCCCCGCACCTGCGGCATCGACCGACGCGACCGCACCTACGGCACCTGCTACGACGGATACGGCACAAAAGCCGGCCGACATGAACGCCGCTCCGGCGGAACCGGTAAAGCGCGCGGACGGTAACCTTGCCACCAACATCATCGGTGAAGACGTATATAACGGAACCGGTGATGACGCGCAGAATATCGGCGACGTCAACGACATCGTGCTGACCAAGGAAGGCAAGGCCGAGTCCCTGGTCATCGGCGTGGGCGGTTTCCTTGGCCTCGGCGCCAAGAATGTCACCTATGATTTCTCTAAGGCGCAGTGGGCCGAGAAGAATGGCGACCGCTGGCTGGTGGCCCAGACCACCAAGGAAGAGCTGCAGGCGCAGCCCGATTTCGACCGCAAGGCCTATGATCCGGCGCCGGCCACGACGGCTTCCAACGAGCCTGCGGCCACCGCTCCGGCTGCTGTGCCGTCCGACACGACGGCTCCTGCTGTCGCTCCGGCAGATAAGACCGCCGAAGCTCCGGCAGCGACCACCCCTGACGCCTCGGCTCCCGACCAGACACAGACTGCCGCCATCGACAAGTCGACGTTGACCGAGATGCCGGTCGGCGAGATTCGTGCCGATGACCTGAAGGGCACGACTGTCTACGGCGCAAACGACGCCAGGGTAGGCGAAATCGGCGATGTCGTGCTTGCGCCTGACAACAAGACGGACGCGGTGATCGTCGACGTTGGCGGCTTCTTAGGCGTCGGTGAAAAGGAGGTCGCGGTTGGTATGGATAATCTCAAATTCATGACCGACAAGGACGGCAACAAATATCTTTACACGACCTTCACCAAGGAACAGCTCGAGGCTCAAACCGCCTATGATAAAGGCAGTTACGCCGAACAGCGCGATCAGCAGCGCATGATCGTAAGGTAATTCTGTTCAGCCCAATGAAGCCCGCGCTGGCAACGGCGCGGGCTTTATTTATGTGTGGCCAGGTGGCAGGCCAGCGGCATGGCCGACGAGGCCGTTCTGGGTCAATTCGGCCAGCGCCAGCGACTGGTCGAGATGTTCGGCCCGCCAGGCGAGCAGCCGTTCGGCGAATTCCAGGCGCACGGTGAGATGGCCGGGGTCGGCCGCGAGATTGTCCAGCTCGCCCGGATCGCTTTTTAGATCAAAGAGCAGCGGCGGCAGATTGCCGCCGAAATGCACATATTTGAAATGCTCCGTGCGGATAACGGCGAGGTTGCATTGGCGTGCGGCGATGCCGAAATGGTTTTCGGCCTCGCCCGCGGCAATCGAGCGGAAGTCAAACTCCCAATGTGCGGCATCGCGCCAGGCCGTAGGGGTTTCTCCGCCCAGGAACGGCTTCAGCGAGGCGCCGTCGAGATGCGGCGCGGGCTTTTGGCCGAGCAGGTCGAGAAGCGTCGGCAAAATGTCGACCGCTTCGGTGAAGCTGTCGACACTGCCGCCGGTCGCCTTGCCTTGGCGCGGATCGCGAATGATCAGCGGAATGTGGTAGCTGCCGTCGAAATAGCCGCCCTTGCCCAGCATGAAATGGTCGCCCATCATCTCGGCATGGTCCGAGGTCAGAACGATGATGGTGTCGTCCCACGCGCCTGCGGCCTTAACCGCTTTCCAGACGCAGCCGAGTTGCGCATCGACCTCGGAAATCATGCCGTAATAGATCGCGCGGATGCGGCGAAAATCGTCATCGCTCCAGTCGTGCACCTTGCCTCTGGCGTCTGGGCGGAATTTTATCTGTTTCTGCCGGCCGAGATCATAGGCAAGATAGGGATGGTTTTCCGCCTCTTCGTGCCAGCTTGCCGCGCGCCGGAAGGCCGGGCTGTCAGCCGGATCGTACATCGTGTTGTAGGGCTC
>NZ_RZRK01000553.1:0-4124 GCF_003997835.1 Mesorhizobium sp. M7A.F.Ca.CA.004.12.1.1 | reverse complement strand
GTCCTCGACCTCGCGAACCTTCGAGCCCTCGAGCGCCCTGCGGCGTGCTTCCATTTCACTGCGCGACAGTTCGTTCAGCACCATGCCGCTGCGCTCGACCGGGGCCGGTGGCGGCGGGGGTGGCGGCGCCTTCGGTGCTTCCGGCACGACGGGTGCGGCCACGACCGCCGGCTTCGGTGTGAAGACGGGGGCGGCAACAGGCTCCGGCTTGTCGCCGGGCATCGAGAACTTGCGCTTCTTGGTTTCGACGACGACCTGCTTGGTGCGGCCGTGCGAGAAGTTCTGGCGCACAGTGCCCTGCTCCATACCGGGGCGCTTCAGCGTCAAGGTCTTCTTCGGCGTCACACTCAGCGTATTGTCGTCACCCGATTTCGTATCGCTCATTCCATATCCTCTGCGGCATCATCTTCGTCAGCAACAGCCGCAAGCATTGCCAGATCGTCCGGGGAACCGCCCCGATACCGGTCGAGCGCAACCATGCGCTTCTGGACCGCCCTGCCCGCGTCTCCCGCGAGAACGGCAGCATGTATCACATTTGTACCCCCCAATGCCAAGCTCAACTCGACCTCGGAGAAAAGTTTGTAGGCAAGGATGGCGGGCCCGCCGAGATGGACTGTCGCCCGTCGCGCCTGGCTGATCTTGCGCACGCCGTCATCGGACGCCTCGGTCGCGTGGAGCACGAAAAGCGCCAATCCGCCGCGAACAGCACTTTCGACCTTGGTAGCACCAAGCGAAATTGCGCCTGCCTTACGGGCAAGACCAAGCATGCCCAGAGCGTGCCTGGAAAGCAGCCCGTCGATCATGCCGCCAAGATCGGGCGGCACGACCACCTGTGCCTTGAAGGCGCGGGCAAAGAGGTTCTTCGCCGCAGCCTTGTCGATATGTAGGCGGTCGGCGCTCACCCAGCAACCGCGGCCGGGCAGATTTCTCTTGATGTCGGGAACGACGGCCGAATCCGGGCCGACGACGAACCGGATCAGATCATCCGGTTCGGCTTGTTTGCGCGTAACGATGCAGGTGCGATCGTTCATCTCGTCCAGGGGCGGGTTCGGTGCGATGCGGTTTCACCTCACGCACCAACGGCTTCGTCAGCCGAGACTTCTTCGGCTGCAAGCTCGTCTTCGGTGATCCAGCCGGCCTTGAGGCGGGCGGCCAGAACCATCTGTTCGGCGTCCGCGCGGGTCACGCCATGATTGGCCAGCACGCCCGGATAGACCTTTGTCTCGCCGTCCTTGCGTTCCTTCCAGCCGGTCAGGTCGTCGGCGGCATAGCCGGCGAAATCCTCGATCGTCTTCACGCCGTCCTCGCCAAGCGTCACCATCATGGCGGTGGTGACGCCGGGGATTTCGCGCAACTCGTCCGAAACACCGAGCGCCTTGCGCTTGTCATCGTGCTCGGCCTCGATCTTCTCCAGATATTCGCGGGCGCGGGTCTGGATTTCCGAAGCGGTGTCCTCGTCGAAACCGTCGATCGAGGCGATCTCGCCGGAATCGACATACGCGACTTCCTCGACGCTGGTGAAGCCTTCGGAGGCCAGCACCTGGCCGACCATCTCGTCGACGTCGAGGGCTTCCATGAACAGCGACGAACGCTCGACGAATTCCTTCTGGCGACGCTCGGATTCTTCGGCCTCGGTGAGGATGTCGATATCCCAACCGGTCAGCTGCGAAGCCAGACGCACGTTCTGGCCGCGGCGGCCGATGGCCAGCGACAGCTGGTCGTCGGGAACCACGACTTCGATGCGCTCGGCATCCTCGTCGAGCACGACCTTGGCGACTTCCGCCGGCTGCAGCGCGTTGACGATGAAGGACGCCGCAGAAGGCGACCACGGAATGATGTCGATCTTCTCGCCCTGCAATTCGCCGACGACGGCCTGGACGCGGCTGCCGCGCATGCCGACGCAGGCGCCGACCGGATCGATCGAGCTGTCGCGCGAAATAACGGCGATTTTGGCGCGCGAACCCGGGTCGCGGGCGACCGATTTGATCTCGATGATGCCGTCATAGATTTCCGGCACTTCCATGGTGAACAGCTTGGCCATGAACTGCGGATGGGTACGCGACAGGAAGATCTGCGGGCCGCGCTGCTCGCGGCGCACATCGTAGACATAGGCGCGGACGCGGTCGCCATATTTGTAGTTTTCACGCGGGATCAGCTCATCGCGACGGATGATCGCTTCGCCGCGGCCGAGATCGACGATGACGTTGCCGTATTCGACGCGCTTGACGGTACCGTTGACGATCTCGCCGATGCGGTCCTTGTACTCGTCATACTGGCGGTCGCGTTCGGCCTCGCGGACCTTCTGCACGATGACCTGCTTGGCCGACTGGGCAGCGATGCGGCCGAAATCCATGGGCGGCAGCTGTTCGGCGATGAAGTCGCCGAGCTGGGCGTCGGGATTGCGCTCGCGAGCCGAGGAAATGGCGATCTGCGTGGCGTAGTCATCGACCTTCTCGACCACTTCCATCAGCCGCTGCAGCTTCATCTCACCGGTGTTCGGGTTGATGTCGGCGCGGATGTTGGTCTCCTGACCGTAACGCGAGCGCGCCGCCTTCTGGATCGCATCGGCCATGGCGGCGATGACGATCGACTTGTCGATCGACTTTTCACGCGCGACCGCGTCGGCGATCTGCAGCAATTCAAGTCTGTTGGCGCTTACAACCATCGTTTTTCTCCGGAGCTTGTTTGCCGGGCCTTTGCGCCCGGCAGCTCAATCATAGTTCCTGTTCGTGGTCTTCCGTGGCGTCCGCTTCCGCACCCGACTCGTCATCGTCCGGTTCGCCGCGGCGCTTCTTGGCTTCCTTGCGCGCCCTGTTGTCCTTCGACAGGGCATCGCGGATGAGATCGTCGGTCAGGATCAGGCGCACGTCGGCAATCGCATCGTAGGGGACACGCACCGTCGGCTCCTCGCCATAGGCTGCCTTGTCGCGCTCGATCAGCACATCGTCTTCGCCGGCTTCGGCGATCTTGCCCTTGAAGCGCTTGCGGTCGGCGACGACCATCGATGTTTCCATCTTCACCAGATGACCCGTCCAGGTCGTGAAATCCGATTTACGGACCAGTGGCCGGTCGATGCCGGGCGACGAGACTTCGAGGTGATAGGCCTTTTCGATCGGATCATCGACGTCGAGCGCCGGCGACACAGCGCGGCTGACCTCTTCGCAATCTTCGACGGTCATGGTGCCGTCCTCGCGTTCGGCCATGATCTGCAGCGTCAGCCCGTTCTGGCCCGACAGATGCACCCGCACGAGGCGGAAGCCGATGCCGCGCAGAACCGGCTGGACGATCAGCGCGATGCGCGCATCGATGCCGCTTTCGCGGATGATGCGATCGTCGCCCTCGCTTGCCGTTGCAGTCATTGAAGCCCTGTCGTTCTCTACCAAGTTATCGGCAGGTAATAAAAAAGAGCGGGACCGGGTGGACCCACTCTTCGTCATACCGACCAAGAATTTGAGGCTGATATAGACGATGACGGCCTGTGTTTCAAGCCCGCTGTGCTGGTCGGGCAACGCCGCCATCGAGGCGGCCCGCGCCAGCGTTGCATGGGGCGCATGGCGCCTATGCGGCGACACCCATGGGATCGGCGCTGAAACGCGCCTATTTATGTTGCGCTGCACAAATGTGGCCGTGCGCCATACGTGCGCGAAAGGACATGATCATGAGCAATCGCAAGATATTTTCTGCAATAGGCGACTTCTTCACCGTATTCGGCAGCGCCGTGGCCGCTTCACGGGCCGTGGAAGCCGGTCGCAGGCCGCGCGCCGACGACCTGCGCAATCTCGGCGTCGAGCCTGCCGCCTTCGATCGCATCGGCCGCCGCTTCTAGCTTTGACGCAATTCCGGACGGAAAACCGTTTCACACTTTTCCTGGAATTTCTCTATGACCGCGAGCTTATTTCCGAATGAAGGTCAGATAGGCCGGCCGCCGGCCCTCACGAATGGCCTTGGCCTCGTAACGGGTGCCCGGCCAACCTTCATAGGAAAGGTGCCAGTCCGCCGCCTCGCAAGCCTGCCATGCGAACGCGCCATGCGCGCGGCAATGCAGCAGGGTCCAGTTGACATAGGTGTCGATGTCGGACGCGAAGCGGAATTTTGAACCAGGCTTCAGCACATGCGCGAACCGC
>NZ_RZRK01000552.1:0-4133 GCF_003997835.1 Mesorhizobium sp. M7A.F.Ca.CA.004.12.1.1 | reverse complement strand
GTTAAGAACCGCGAGCCGATTGTCTACGCATTGATTGACCCGGACCAGATCGAAAGCGGCAGCATCAAAGCAATCCCGAAGGAGCGACTGAAGAAAGCGGAATTGAGCGTCTGCAGAGCTTGGGAAGCCACGGCTGTTGAAGCCTGGGAAAACATTATGCAGGGCCAACTTGCGAAAAATCACCAGAGAAAAGATGCCGGCTACATTTGGGCATCGGCTGGAGAAATCCGCAAAATAAGGCTTACAGATGTCAACGCAGGGGCATTTTGTGTCATCGATGATGGGCTGAAAAATTTCAAGGCTCATGCGGTGTTAGGGTACTCACCAGCGCCAGAGGGTTACGATCCCGTAAAGATGGCAAATGAGCGCCTCGCAGCACGCGGGAACTTGCTTAAATTGTTCGAGGGTAGCGGCGTGAAAAATTGGAACGAGTGGTCGTTCAACTAACGGGCCTGCCACAACCGCCAACCAATCCCTTCGCCGTTCGTTGGTCCGCGCGGGGCTGATCCCCTAGCGTTTCAAGCGGCTTATGTTTTCGCTGGCTGGCCCGGCATCTTGCCGCCATGGCCAAGGCTGACAAGCGCACACCCGACCAGCAGAAGCAGGGAAAGGCCCTTCGCGACGAGGGCGCCAAATGGCTGAACCGTGTCGAAGCTGCCGGTAAGCTTGAAAAGCAGTGGCTGGATGATGCCGAAAAGGCCGTCAAAGCCTTCACTGGCGAGACATCGAGCCGCGACTACACCACGTCGACAACGCTCGGCTCGACCTACGATTTCAACATCCTATACGCCAACGTCGAAACCATCGTGCCGGCGGTCATCAACAGCCCGCCCGCGCCAGACGTGCGGCGTCGTTTCGCGGATGAAGATCCAGCCGGCAAAGACGTGGCGGAAATCATCGAGCGATCGATAAAGGTGCAGGTTGACGATTCCAAGCTCCAGGTCGAACTGGAGGGCGAGGCTCAAGACGCCTTCCTGGCTGGTCGCGGCGTGGTGCGGCTCCGGTTCAAGAGCGACATCGTAGAGGATGTGACTGATGAGCTTGCGGCCGAAGACGGTGGAGAAGCTGCTAAGGCAGAAACTGACGGGTATGGCCCCGGCAGCGGTGTCGCAGATGGCGGGGAGCCTGACGCCTCTGTACAGGTCGACGCCGCCCAAGCACCCACGGGGGCTTCTCAGCCTTCTGAACGGCTCGCAAACGAGCGCATCGAATTCGAAGCCGTAAGCTGGCGCGATTTCCGCCATGGTCCGGCCAAGCGCTGGAGCGAGTGCCCATGGCTGTCGTTCCGGTTCGTCGTCTCGCGCGAAAACGAAGATACGGCGTTCGATTCCGCCATGATTGGGATGCAGACGAGCGACCAGGAAAAGAAGGCGCGCGGCGAATCCGACAACGACCTGACAGGTTGGGAAATCTGGTGCAAAACCAGCCGCAAGGTCTACTTCGTCGACGATACGGGCGTGATCCTGAAGACAGTCGATGACCCGCTTGGCCTCACGAATTTCTTCCCGATCGCCACGCCAGTGCAGCCGATCGAACTCACCGGCCGCCTGATGCCGGTCAACCCTTTCTCGATCTATTCGAAGCTCGCCGACGAGCTGGACCTGACCACAAAGCGCATCAACATCATCACCAACCACATGAAGGTGAAAGGCTGGTATTCGGGCGATGCCGGCGACATCGGCAATATGCTGGCGGCCGACGACACGGAATTTGTCCCGATCGGCAATGCTGACATCTGGGCGGCCAATGGTGGGCTCGCTGGAGCGGTCGCGTTCTGGCCGGTGGAAAAGTTCATCCTCGTCCTTCGCGAGCTGTACAACGCCCGTGAGCAGACCAAGCAGGCGATTTACGAAATCACCGGGATATCGGACATCGTTCGCGGTGCTTCGAAATCCAACGAGACGCTAGGCGCCCAGCAGATCAAGACGCAATGGGGCTCGCTGCGCATCCAGAAGATGCAGCGAATGATGGAGCGCGGCGCGCGCGACCTGTTCGTGATGATGTCGGAAATCATCCCTGCGAAGTTTTCACACGAGACGCTTCAGCAGATGACGGGCGTCCAGATCATCCCGACGCAACAGGATCTCACGCCTATCCAGCCGCCGCCACCGCCGCCGCAGGGTGCGCAACTGCCGCCCGACCAGATGCAGCAGTATCAGCAGGCCGCCCAGGCCGCCCAGATGGCTGAGAAAGCCCGGCAGGCCAAGCTGGCACAGATGCAGGCTGTTCAGCAGCTTCTCACCCAGAAGCTATCGACCATGTACCGCATCGATGTCGAAAGCGATTCCACGGTGAAGGCGGACCTGTCTCGGCAAAAGGCCGAAGCTGCGGAATTCCTGCAAGGTGCCGGCGCCTACTGGGCTGCTGTCGGTCCAATGGTCCAGTCCGGGGAGCTTCCGAAAGAGGTTGCCGTCGAAATCTTCGCGGCCAACTCCCGGCTGTTCAACCTCGGCAAGTCTGTCGAAGACGTTCTGGAAAAGATGGTCACCGATGCCAAGGCGAAAGCCGCACAGCCTGAGACACCAAAGCCTAGCCCCGAACAACAAAAGGCTGAAGCGGAAGCGAAGACGCGAGAGGCGGACGCGGCAGCAAAAGCTGCTGAAGCGAAGCTCAAGGGCGCCCAGGTCGAACAGGGTATGCAGTTCGCCCGCGAGCAGCACGACATGACGATGAAGGAAAAGCAGTTCGATCTGCGCTCCAAGCAGATTGCGGCTGCAACCGATCAGAACCAGGTCTTGGCCGCGAACGGCATTGTTCCTCCGCCAATTCAGATTGACCCGATCGGCGGCGAGGCGGTTTTGAAAGAGATGGCCGCCCAACGTGAGCAGTTCGGCCAGTTCATGATCATGGTCACCAAGGCACTCACCGCGCCGAAGAAGGTCATCAAAGACCCGCAGGGCCGCCCGATCGGTGTTGAAACGGTGCCGATGCAATGACTGTATCGCTGAAGCATAAGTTCACGTCGCTCATTCCCGACGCGGGCGACCCGACGATTGTCCAGCCATCGAACTGGAACGACGAACACGCCCTGACCCAGGCCACAGAGACCATCCTTGGCCGGGTAAGCGCGTTGACGGGCGACACCGAGGAATTGACGCCCGCACAGGTTCGCGCGCTGCTCAACGTGGCCGATGGCGCCACGGCCAATAGCTCGGACGCCTTCCTGCTCGCCAGAGCGAACCACACCGGCACACAGCTTGCCGCCACGATATCGGATTTCGCGACGGCGGCATCCCTGGTCTGCCTGCCTCTTGCTGGCGGGACGATGACCGGCAAGCTGGTAACGGACGCGTCGGAAGCGGTGCTTGGCGCGGGTTTTAATGTTCCCCACGGCATTGTGCCAAATGCGCCTGCGGATGGCGATTTCTGGACCACTGCTGCCTTTGGCTTGTACGTTCGGGTAAACGGCGTCACCAAGGCGATGGCGTCCCTCGACAACGCCTCGCAGTGGACCATTATCCAGACATTCAAGACCAGTTCCACCACGGCGGCATCGATTAGACTTCCGCACGGTGTTGCACCGAACGCTCCGGCGAACGGCGACATGTGGACCGCAACCACGGGCCTGTTTTACCGGATCAACGGTGTCACCCAGACCGCTCTATCGGTATCGGATGCCGCCGCCGCTTACCAACCCCTCACCGCCAACCTCACTTCTTGGGGAGCCATCGCTCGCGCGGCCAATTTTGACGCATTCGTCGCCGCACCATCGTCGGCAAACCTCCGGACCTTGCTTACCGATGAGGTAGGAACTGGCTCGGCTTATTTCGTCGGCGGCGCGTTGGGCACACCTGCATCGGGTGTCGCAACTAACTTGACCGGCCTCCCCATCGCCACGGGTGTTTCGGGGTTGGCTGCGGGCATCGCCGCGTTTCTTGCGACCCCATCATCGGCTAATTTGCGGGCTGCTCTCACCGACGAAGTAGGAACCGGTGCAGCATATTTTGTTGGCGGCGCGTTGGGAACGCCCGCGTCGGGTGTTGCCAGCAACATGACCACCGCAACAGCGGCTCCCGGCACCAACAATACCCAAATTGCAAGCACCGCTTTTGTGACTGCCGCCGTTGCCGCCGTTGATTTTGGTGCCGGCAACGCTGCCCTCGCTTTCGGCGCGGTCGGTACTTACGCCCAAG
>NZ_RZRK01000551.1:0-4147 GCF_003997835.1 Mesorhizobium sp. M7A.F.Ca.CA.004.12.1.1 | reverse complement strand
CAGCTCGACGACATCCTGAGGGAAATTGTCGACCCCGGCCTCGAGATTGCGGCGCAAGGCACGGGCGGTGCCCATGTCGGTGCCGGGCGCCCGGCCGATGCCGAGATCGATGCGGCCCGGATGCAAGGCGGCCAGCGTGCCGAACTGCTCGGCAATCACCAGCGGCGAATGGTTGGGCAGCATGATGCCGCCGGCGCCGACGCGAATGGTCTTGGTACCGCCGGCGACATGGGCAATGACGACGGCTGTGGCCGCGCTGGCGATACCCGGCATGTTGTGATGCTCGGCCAGCCAGAAACGCTTGTAGCCCAGGCGCTCGGCATGGCGGGCAAGATCGAGCGAGTTGGCCAGCGACTGCGAGGCATCGCTGCCTTCGACGATCGGCGACAGGTCGAGAACGGAAAGAGCGGTCATGGATGGGATCCTGTGTCAGGACCGCATGTAGGAAGCATCCGGCGGCGCCGCAAATTCAAAAATATTGATCAGCCTTTGATAGCTTCGGGGTCGGCGATGTCGTCCTCCTCGACGACAACCGCGTGCTGCGCGGCGAGAAAATTGCCGACATGGCTGAGCCCGTCGAAATGATCGCAGAATACCTTGATGACGACCAGCAGCGGCACCGCCATCAGGGCGCCGACGAAGCCCCACAACCATGACCAGAAGGCGATGGCGATCAAGATTGCCACGGCGTTGATCTCCAGACGCCGGCCGACCACCATCGGCGTCACGAACTGGCCTTCGACGATGTCGCACAAGATCACGAAGGCCGGCGCCAGAAGCGCGTAGAAGATGGTATCGAAGCTGATCAACGCCATGACCGTGACAAGCACGATGGTGATCAGCGCTCCGACATAGGGCAAGAAGTTGAGCAACGCCGCGGCGGCTCCCCAGACCAGCGGATTGGGCATGCCGAGCGCCCACAGACCAAGAGCGATGACCGTGCCGAGGCCGGCATTGATGATGGTGACGGTGAGCAGATAGTGCGAGATTTCGCGCTCGACGTCATAGACGACGCGCAGCGCCCGTTTCTTTTCGCTGAGGCTGGCGAAGGACTGGATGATCTTTTCATAGAACATCGTGCCGGAGGCGAGCAGGAACAGCGACAGCACGAAAATGATAGTCAGGCCTGTTCCGGCCGACAGGATGTTGCTGGCGGCCGCCGACAGGATGCCGGACTGCGCCATCGCCACCCTCTGGATGCCCGGCTCCTGCGACGTCTGGGTCAGCTGTTCGATCTGATGCGAAATCTGCATGATCTTCTCGAGTGGGCGGCGCAATTGCGCCAGCCGTTCGGCAAGTTGCTGGCCTATCGAAGAGGTGTTGTTGATGAGGTCGATGATCGGTCCGCTGAGCAGGTAGCCTACGCTGGCAAAGATGCAGATCGACAACAGCACCAGAAGGGTCGCCGAAACCACTTCGGAGATGCCGTGCCTGCGCAGGAGCCTAACGATCGGCGTCAGCGTCAGCGCCAGCAGGAAAGCCAGAATGACCGGCATGAAGAAAGCGCGAGCGAAGTAGAGCGCATAGATGGCCATGAACAGGAAAATGCCGACGAGCAGCGAGCGCATCAGATGCGTGTCGGCGCGGGCCGCAACGCGCGAATCCGACTCGTCGGCGATGGCGCGGCCCAAGGCAGCGGGTTCGGTTTTCATGCTCACCCTCGAGCCGGCGCCCTCGGCGATCGGCTATTGCTTGCATGAACGCAGAGTTATGGGCGCAGGTTCCATGAGCCGGCTTCCGGAATGAGGCCCGTTTGCACGGGTCCGGAAATCAGAGCGCGCCGCAGCATCCAGGCCTGCACTCACGGCGTTGGAAGAGAGATTTGGCTTTCTTCCCAATGTCGTGGCGACGAGGACGAAAAATCCGGCCTTCTCAAAGGCAGCAGCCAGCAGCCGACATTTCCGTCAGGCTGCCGGCGTGGTGACGGCTGTGCCAGCCCTGGCTGTTTCCTTGCGCACGATCGGCGCCACCCTGGTGCCGTAGAGTTCGATCGCCTTCATGATCTTGGCATGCGGCATGGTGCCGATCGCCATTTGCAGCAGGAAGCGGTCATTGCCGAAGATCTTGTGCTGGGCGACGATCTTCTCAGCCACTTGCTCGGGACCGCCGACGAACAACGCGCCGTTCGGGCCGCGCGACTGGTCGAAATGCGCTTGGGATGTCGGACCCCAGCCGCGCTCGCGGCCGATGCGGTTCATCACCTCCGCCTGCGGGCCGTAAAAATCGTCGGCCGCCTGCTCGGTCGTCTCGGCGATGAAGCCGTGCACGTTGATGCTGGTGGCAAGGCCCCTCGGGTCGCTGCCGGCGCGCTTGGCGGCTTCGCGATAGAGATCGAACAGCGGCGCGAAGCGCGCCGGCTCGCCGCCGATGATGGCGAGCGCCAGCGGCAGGCCGAGCGCACCCGCGCGGGCGGCAGACTGCGGCGTGCCGCCAATGGCGATCCAGACCGGTAGCCTGTCCTGGAAGGGCCGGGGATAAACGCCGCGATCGTTGATCGGCGCGCGCAGATTGCCGGACCAGGTGACCTTCACGCCGTTGCGGATGGCAAGTAGCAGATCGAGCTTTTCGGCGAACAGCTCGTCATAGTCCTCGAGGTTGTAACCGAACAGCGGGAAGGATTCGATGAACGAGCCGCGTCCGGCCATGATCTCGGCGCGGCCGCCCGACAGAAGGTCGAGCGTTGCGAACTGCTGGAACACGCGCACCGGGTCATCAGAAGACAGAACGGTGACGGCACTGGTCAGCTTGATGCGCTTCGAGCGCTCGGCGGCCGCGGCCAGGGCCACGACCGGTGCGGAGGCGGCATAGTCGGGCCGGTGATGCTCGCCGAGGCCGAAGACGTCGAGGCCGACCTGATCGGCCAGCTCGACCTCCTCGATCAGGTTGCGCAGCCGCTCATGCGGGCCGATGGCGCCGGGGCCCGGCTGCGGGCTGACGTCGGCGAAGGTGTAGAGACCGAGTTCCATCTAATGTCATCCTGGTGTTGGAATTTGCCGCTAGACGTAGCCATCCGCCAACCTCGCCGCCAGAGGCGCGACGGTGAACAGTGCATGTCGTTTTCGGTTCAATCTCTTCGTCGCAATTCCCAAGGGAAAGCGCTGCGCGCTTTTCCCGGGAAAACCGTTTCACACTTCCCTGAAATTGCTCCAAAGGCGTCTCCCGAGTGCAACAGCCGACAATTTCATGGCTGCCATGCCGTTTTGGCGCTTGAACTCTCGGTTTTCGCGCGTATGTAAGCGTCGCGAATTGACTTCAGGGAAGTGGACTTGGCTATCTACAGGGAAAAAGACGTTTTCGAGCGGCGCAATGCCGCAAACGAGGCAAAGAAGGCGCTCCTCGAGCGCTTCAAGGCAAAGCCGGCGGCGGATGATCCCGCTGTGCTGGCGCGGCAGGCTGAACGCAAGGCGATCCTCGCGGCCCGCGAAATCCGCGAAGCTGAAAAGGCTCGGCTGAAGCAGGAGAAGCTGGCACGCGAAGCGGTCGAGAAGGCCGAGCGCGAGGCAGCAGCCGAAGCGGCACGTATCGCCGCCGAGGAAGCTGCACAGGCTGAGGCCAAGATTCGGGAATCCGAAGAGAACGAGCGCATCGCCCGTTTTCTGGCCGACGAAGCCGAACGCAAGGCCAAGCGTGACGCGCGTTATGCGGCACGCAAGCAGCGCACCGGCAGGACGCCGCCGGGCTTCTCCGCCCGCTAGCCTCAGGATTACCGAAGCAGCCAGCTTCGACAATCAGGGTCGCCTCACAGCGGCCCTGAAGGTGTTTGTCCCATGTCGCCCAAATATTGGTCCCGGTTCTGGGAGGATGACATGCGCAAACCAAAAGACCGTCAGGCGGCGAACTTCAGCCCCATGATGCCGCAGACGATGAGCGCGATGCAGGCCAGCCTGATCGCGGTGGCTGGTTCGCCGAGCAGCCAGATGCCGAGCAGTGCCGTACCGACGGTGCCGATGCCGGTCCACACCGCATAGGCGGTGCCAACGGGCAGCGCCTTCAGCGCCAGGCCGAGCAGAGTGAGGCTGACGACCATAGAGGCAACGGTCAGCACGGTCGGCACCAGTTTCGAGAAGCCATCTGTGTATTTGAGGCCGATTGCCCAGCCGATCTCGAACAGGCCGGCGAAAAAGAGAAGAATCCACGACATCGACAA
>NZ_RZRK01000550.1:0-4153 GCF_003997835.1 Mesorhizobium sp. M7A.F.Ca.CA.004.12.1.1 | reverse complement strand
ATACCGCCCTCCCCGGCGTGCGGATTGAGCGCGGCAATCGCAACGCGAGGCGCCGTGATCCCCAGATGATTCAGGGCTTCGATCGTCAGGTCGAGAACCCGCCGCATGCGCGGCTCCGTCGCCCTCTTCGGCACATCTTCCAGCGGAATGTGGGTCGTGACGTGGCTGACGCGAAAAGAACCGTGCGCGAGCATCATCGCGCTGTCTCGCGCCCCGGTAAGCGCCGCCAGCAGCTCGGTGTGACCCGGGAACCGATAACCGGCAAGATGCAGCGATTCCTTGTTGAGCGGCGCGGTGACGATGGCCGAAGCCTCGCCGGCCATCGTACGCCGCACACCCTCGGCCACGGCCTCATAGGCCTGCCTGCCGCCTTCCGCCGACACCTGTCCGATCTCAACGGCGGAACCCTCGATCGGCCAGATGCCGAGAGGTTCATCCGCATTCGCGACGGCGGGCAATGGTAAGGCCAGCGACCGGGCTGTCCCGCCAAGCGCCGCAAGTGACCCGATCAGGCGGAGCCGAACCGTGCCAGTCTCAAGGACCGCCGCGAAATGATGGGCGGCCTTGAGCGCGATCTCGGGTCCAACGCCGGCCGGATCGCCGATGGTGATGGCTATGGTTGCGGTCATTCAGCTCTCCATAAGCGCTGTGCGGACGTTCAGGACAAAAATCATACCAGGGGCCGCCCGCCGTCGACCGGAATGACAACTCCTGTCGCGAAGCGAAGATGGGTCGCGACTGCCAGAACCGCCTCGGCAACATCGTCGGGCGTGCCCAATCGCCCGAGCGGCGTCCGGTTCGCCTGTTCATCTCGCCAGGACTCGTCGCGGCCCTTGATGAAATCAGTGTCGACGACGCCCGGTGACACCGACACGACCCTGATTTTCGGAGCCAGGGCGCGCGCCAGCGACTTGGTTAGGTTGTCGACAGCGGCCTTGGAGGCGCAGTAGGCGATGTTGCTGCCCATGGCGGTTGCGCCGGCAATCGACGAGATGTTGACAACGACGCCGCTGGCGGCGCGGTCGAGCAGCGGCCGCATTGCCCGCGTCGCGGCGATGACACCACGCACGTTGACGCTGAAGATGCTGTCGATCAACGCGTCGTCCAGACCATCGAGGTCCGGATGCGGTACGAAACGGGTTATGCCGGCGCAATTGACCAGGATATCGAGCCGGCCGAACCTTTCCTCGATCTGGCCGGCCAATCGCGCGAGGCAGTCGCTGTCGGTGACGCTCGCCTCGGCGACGAGATGATCGCGGGGCGTTAGCGACGAGACCAGCGCTTCGGCCGCCTGGCGTGAACTGTTGTAGCCGACGACGACCGACGCCCCTTCCTGCGCGAGCCTCGATACGATCTGCGCGCCGATACCACCGGTCGCTCCGGTCACCAGGGCAACCTTGTCTTGCAGCATTGCCGCCATGGCCCTCTCCGTGTCAGACGCTGGTACGTTGCTTATAAGCGACGAGCGCCATGAGATTGCGGTCGCGCCAGGTGCTGCGTTCACCGAGGCGGGATGCCGACAGTTTCTCGCGGCGTTCGGCTTCGGCCTTGCCGATCAGCGCTTCGGACCAAGGCGCCAGATCGCGCCTTGCCAGTGCGATCGCGTGGTAGAGCGGCCCCAGACGCCGCGCATAGTCGGCAATCCCGCCAGGCGCGTTGAGGTCGATCGTCTCGAACGGTCCCATGAAGGACCAGCGGTAGCCAAGCCCGTGCGACACCGTCAGATCGATGTCGGCGGCACTTGCGACACCTTCCTCAAGCAATGCCCAGGCTTCGTTGAGCAGCGCACCCTGGAGCCTGTTCAGGACAAAGCCCTCCACCTCCTTGCGCACGACGATGGCCGCCTGGCCCACGGCTTCCATTTGTTCCCGTAGCCAAGGAACGATGTTTGCGTCCGTCCATGGCGCCGGAACCAGTTCGACCAACGGGATCAGATGTGGAGGATTCACCGGATGCACCACGAGGAAGCGTGCGCGTTTTACACATTGTTCCGTAAACGCCGAGGCAGGAATACCTGAGCTGGAGCTGCCTACGACGGCATCGGGCCGCATGGCCCGATCGATCTCGAGGCAGACGGCCTGCTTGACATCGCGCCGTTCGAGCACCGATTCCTGGATATAGTCGGCATCGGCAACCGCACTCTCGAGCGTGTCGACCACCCTTAACCGCCGCATGACAGGATCGATCGCATCGATCAGCCCGGCTTCGTGCATGTCGGCAAGACTGGCGCGGATCCTGTCAATCACCGCCACGCGGATGTCGTCGCTGCCGTCATAGATGGTCACGTCATGACCAGCACGAGCGAAGACGATCGCCCAGCCGCGGCCGACGAGCCCTGCCCCGACAATGGCCACCTTGCGGATTTGCTCCATTACTGCACCCACGATTTCTCGCCGTCCGCGAGGCAGATTTCAGTGATGCGCAGGCCATCCTTGGTGATGCGCGAGGGGAAACGGTCCTTCAGCCGCTCTTCGTGGATGGGAATGACGCGCCGTGCCTCGTAATTCACCTGCTTCATCATCTCCTCGGTCGCCAGCACGAGATTGGTCTGGCTGCCGACCGCAAGGCCCACCGGGACGTAGAGCGTCTCGACATCGACGGCAGCTCCCGAGCCCTCGATATTGTCGAAGACATAGACGAGATCGCCTGCCAGCACCCAGGTATCTTCGTTGCCGTTGCGTACGGTGACCCACATCGAACCGTAGGTGTGGCTATCGAAGGCGGGATGGAGATCGACGTTCGGCAGCACGTCCTGCTTTGCGCCATCGATCGTCACCAGCCGCTTCTGGCGGGCCAGGTCGACACCGCGTACGATATCGCCAGGGTCGACGGCGACGTTCATCCAGCGCATGCGGTCCGGCAGCGACATCGCCCAGACCCATTTCGCGATTTCGCGCTCCTGGATGTAGAAGGTAGCCTTCGGGAAGTCCTCGACATTGCCGAAATGATCGAAGTGGGCGTGGGTGACGAAGACCGTGTCGACGTCCTGCGGCGACAGGCCGATCTCGCTGAGGACGGCCTCGGGTGAGTGCCAGTTCTCGACGCCGAACTTGTCGCCGAGATGCTTGCCGTAGTCCTTGTTGTTGTAGCCGACATCGACCATGGCGACGTGGCCGTTGCCCTTGATCAGCGCATAGCAGTAGGGAAGCTTGACGTGACCCTGATTGTGGGCGCCGTAGAGCACGCCGCTCTTGTGGTAGTTGGTGACGTAGCTGTACTCAAGCACCCAGATCGAATATTGACCCATCGTTTCCTCCCTGTTTTCGCCAGCGCTGTGCACAACTGCAGCAGGCATGATTGAAATCGATCGGCGTCATGCCGGCGCGCGGCTCCGACGCCGCCTGCAGCCAGGCATAGGCGTGCTTGATCCTCTCCGCTGCCCGGTCGAGATGCTGCTGCCAGTCGCGCCGCAGCCGGGCCAGGCCGAATTCGTCAAGCACTTCGCCGAGCGTCGCGTGCGCGGTCTCCAGGCGCACGCAATGGGCCTCCAGACCGCGCGGCGTCTGCAAGGCGCCCAGGCGCTGCTTGACCTCGGCCCATTGTTCACAGGCCGCCGGGATATCCGGCAGGTCGAGCACATCGCGGCGACCGCCAGCTTCGGCCAAAACCAGCAAGCCCGCGACCTGCCCAATCAGCCGGCGCAGGCCGTCATAGATGGGACGGGTGGCGACCACGTAGCGGACGACGGCCTCGTCGGTCGCCCCGTCCTTGTCGATGGCTGGTTGGAATTGCCCGCTTTCAGCGTCCGACGGCTGCGGCGCTGCAACCAGCTCGCAGTCGTAGCGGTGAACGTTGACCGCGCGTTCGAAGAAGCGCTTTGCGGATAGATCAGTCATGATGCCTCCTGCGCGTCGTCGCGCGCTCGATCACGGCGCCTGGCGCAATCATCTGCACGACCGGCTCCCGGCCAGCATTCGTGCCCAGTTCCTTGGCCAGCGAAATCGTCGCCTCCAACATCTTTTCGATGGGCTGCTTGACGGTCGTCAGCCCGTGCGAAGGCCAATGCGCCATTTCGATATCGTCGAAGCCGACGATCGAGAGGTCGTCCGGCACGTTGAGGCCCAGTTCCCGAACGCCGTCGAGAAAGCCTATGGCGAGAATGTCGTTGGCGCAGAACACGCCGTCGGGCATCTCTTCAAGATCACGTAGCTTG
>NZ_RZRK01000054.1:0-14042 GCF_003997835.1 Mesorhizobium sp. M7A.F.Ca.CA.004.12.1.1 | reverse complement strand
GAACCGGCCGCAGGCGGATCGCCGAGCCGCTTGAGTTATGGTCGACCGGCCGCACCCGGGGCTCGGTCGAGCGTTGCAGGATGAAGGCCGCTGATCCGAATGCGAGAAATAATGTGCTCACCAGAACGCCGGCTTCCGGGAACAGGGCGGCACTCAGGCCGACCGATAGCGATGCCCCGGCGATATAGACCAGTTCATCGGCCACGGACTCGAAGGCGAATGCGGTGTTCATCTGCGGCCGCCCCCGGAAAATCTCCGTCCAGCGCGCGCGCACCATCGCCGGTATGCTTGGCATGGCGGCGGCCAGCAGTGCCGATACGAACAGAGTCCAAACCGGCCAGTCCTGGTTGGCCGCCGCTATCAGGACCGCGAAAGCCAGCACCGCGATGATGGTGGTGGGCACCACGATTCGTGTCTGGCCCAGGCGGTCCACCAGTCTCGATATCTGCGGCGCGACGAAGGCGTTGGCCAGCGCGTATGTCGCCGAGACGGCTCCGGCCAGCCAGTATTCGCCACGCGTCTGCGACAGCATCGCCACGATGCCGATGGGCGCCATGGCGATCGGCAGGCGCGCCATGAAGCCGGCGGCCGCAAAGCCCTTGGCTCCCGGGGCACGAAAGATTTCCGCGTAGGGATTTTGCATCGGTTGGTTCCTCGACAAAGGACGATTGGACAATTACATACGGAGCGTATGATCATTAAATAGACCATACGTCGCGTATGTCAATTGGCATACGTTGCGTATGTGAATAGGGCCAGAAGCCATGCACAGACCCCGCAAGGAGATGATCGCCGAGACGCGCGCCAAGCTGATCGCGGCGGCCCGTCATGCCTTCGGCACAACAGGCTATGCGGAAGCCTCGATGGATGATTTCACCGCTTCGGCCGGGCTGACGCGCGGCGCGCTCTATCATCATTTCGGCGACAAAAAGGGGCTGCTGCAGGCGGTCATAGCCCAGATTGACGGCGAGATGGCGGCGCGCATCAATGAGGTCGCGTCGAGAGCGCCGACCCGTTGGCAGCATTTCGTCGACGAGTGCTCGACCTATATCGAGATGGCGCTGGAGCCGGAAATCCAGCGCATCATGTTCCGGGATGGCCCGGCCGTGCTGGGGGATCCAGCGCAATGGCCGAATTGCAGTGCGTGCATCGCTTCAATGACCGACCATCTGACCGCGCTGCAGGAGGAGGGGGTCGTTGTCTCCAGCCTCGACCCCGAGACGGCCTCGCGACTGATCAACGGAGCGAGCAGCCAGGCAGCGCAACGGATCGCCAATTCGAGCGACCCCGAAGCGACGTCGAAGAAGGTGGTGACGGCGTTCAAGCAACTGCTCGAAGGCCTGCTCAAGAAGCCGGACCCGCAGTCGAATTGAAGTTCCCACCGGAGCTTTCGTGCCGGCAGCTGTTCCCGATAGGAATTTTTTCTTGACTCGGTGACCTCAGCTAAGGTACATATTCGTCCATGGTGCTGATTTGCGCCAGTGACCCGCCGCACAGGCGGGTTTTTCGTTTGATGCTCCGTCAGCCTACGCGCCGGCGAAGGCTCCGAAGAAACCCGTTAGCCCGAATTCGTTGCCCTTTGGCGTCAGGGCCGGCAATTGACAATCGCCGGGTTGAGTCCATCCTCTTCCACCATCTCTGAGGCGGAGATTCGGGGCACATGTGGGATTTTGAGATCGGCCGGTCGGTGTCCATCATGATGCGGACCTGGCCGTTCATCGTCTTTCGCATGATCGTCTATTTCGGCATCACGCTGGCCTACATTATGGCGACGGGCACCGGCGCCTCGGTCGGCTATGGCGTCGGCCATATCTCCACTGATCCCGACGGGCCCATGTCCTTTGCCCTGTGGGGCGGCGTGGTCGGGTTTGGCCTCGTCTCGATCGCTGTGTATTGGATCCGCGAATACATCCTCTATGTCGTCAAGGCCGGCCACATCGCCGTCATGGTTCATCTGATCGACGGCCGCGACATTCCCGGCGTCAGGACCAGATCGCCTATGCCAGGGATATCGTGACCCAGCGTTTCGCCGAGGCCAACATCCTTTTCGTCGTCGACCAACTCGTCAAGGGCGCCATCCGCGCCATCACCGGCCTGCTCGGCGGCATCGCCGCCTTCCTGCCGATACCGGGCCTGAGCGGCCTGGTCTCCTTCATCAACACGGTGATCCGCCTGTCGCTGACCTATGTCGACGAGATCATCCTCGGCTACAACATCCGCATCAATTCAGCCTCGCCCTTCGAGACGGCGCGCCAGGGCGTCGTGCTCTATGCCCAGAACGGCAAGGTCATGGTCAAGAACGCCGTCTGGCTGGCGGTCATCATGTGGGGCGTGTCGTTCATCATCTTTCTGATGATGCTGGCGCCTGCCGGCGCGATTCTGTTCCTGATGCCTGGCCAGCTCGCCGGCTGGGCTTTTGTGCTCGCCATCGTCTTCGCCTGGGCATTCAAGGCGGCATTCATTGAACCCTTCGCCATCGCCTGCCTGATGCAGGTCTATTTCAAGACCATCGCGGGCCAGGTGCCGGATCCGGCCTGGGACGCCCGGCTGGCCGAGGCGTCGTCGAAGTTCAGGGAGCTCAAGGACAAGGCGCTCGCCTCCTTCGGCGGTTCGCGCTGGGCTACGGCCGGCGCCACACCCTGATCGGCCGGGCGGGTGATGTCTGGTGAGGCAGAAACGGTGTTGAGGCGCGCCACGGTGGATTTGAGCTGTGTCTCGCCTTGCCCGGAAAAGGTCTCGCTCATGATCAGCTCCGGCAGCGGCAGCCGCCGTCCCCAGCCATGCGTTTCAAGGTCCGGTTTGGGAGCGAACTCGGAAACACGGCCGACGCAGAGATAGGCGATCGGCGTTACGTGGTCCGGAATGGCCAACAGCCGCTTTAGCGCCTGCGCTTCGATGATGCTGACCCAGCCTACACCGACGCCCTCGGCACGCGCGGCCAGCCAGAAATTCTGCACCGCGCAGACGGTGCTGTAGAGATCCATCTCCGGATTGTGCCAGCGTCCCAGCGGCGAACCCTTCGAGCGCTGCCGGTCGCAGGTGATGCAGATGTTGAGCGCGCTTTCGCAGATGCCTTCCAGCTTGAGCTTGCGGTAGAGTTCCTGCCGCTCTTCGTCGATCGCCGGCAGTTCCTGCTCGCGCGCGGCCAGGAACAGGTCGCGCACCTCCGCCCGTCGCTCGATGTCACGAATGACAATGAAATTCCATGGCTGCATGAAGCCGACCGATGGCGCGTGATGGGCAGCAAGCAGCAGCCGCGCCAGCACGTCGTCATCGATCGCGGTGGGCAGGAAATGGCTGCGCACGTCGCGCCGTGTGAACATGGCGCGATAGACCGCATCGCGCGCACTCTGGTCAAATCCGTCGCCAACAGCAGCGGTCAGGTGTTCCGGCATCGCTTGTCCCCTTGCGATTGCAATTGATATCATCCGCCTGACCATGCGGATGACGATGCCTGCCAGGCCGGTCTTCTGGCTCGGGATCAACCCGCGTCCGGTGCCTTCCCGTCATCGACAGTGGCATTTACCGGCGCGGTCCCCCTCACAGCGTTGGGCACGCCACGGAATTCAACCGTGTTCCCGATTCTCCCGCTTGCGGCGGGCACCAGGCAGTACCAAAAACCTTACGCCGAAGTGCTGAGGACGCCAATGCTTGCAGCGACGCGAATGGACGCAGTCGCGATTTTCCCCAGTCATCGGCCGCCCGTGCATGGCCTTTGTCGATCCGGGTCACTAGATTAGGACGATGACCACCCGTCTCTACACCCATCCGATCTTCCTCGAGCATCTCACGCCGCCCGGACATCCCGAGCGGCCCGACCGCTTGCGTGCCATCGAGCGCGTGCTCGATGAGGAAGCCTTTGCCGGGCTCGATCGTATCCAGGCGCCGGAAGGCGACGAGGCCACCATCCTCTACGCGCATCCCGCCGATTTCGTCGCCCGCGTGCGCGCCGCCATTCCCGACGAGGGGATTGCCCGCATCGATGCCGACACCACTGCCAGTCCGAAGAGCTGGCAAGCGGCGATCACCGCGATCGGCGCCGCCAACGCCGCCGTCGATGACGTCTTTTCGGGCCGCGCCGACAACGTCTTCGTCGCCGCCCGGCCGCCCGGCCATCATGCCGAAAAGACCACGGCCATGGGCTTCTGCCTGTTCAACACGGCGGCGATCGCGGCGCGTTATGCGCAGAAGAAACACGGTGTCGAACGCGTTGCCATCGTCGACTGGGACGTGCATCACGGCAATGGCACGCAGGACATTTTCTGGGACGATCCGTCGGTGCTCTATTGCTCGACACACCAGATGCCGCTTTATCCCGGCACCGGAGCGAAGAACGAAACGGGCGCCGGCAACATCGTCAACGCGCCGCTGGCGCCGCAGACTGGCAGCGAGGTGTTTCGCGATGCCTTCCTGTCGCGCGTCCTGCCCGCGCTCGACAATTTCGCGCCCGACCTGATTATCATTTCGGCGGGGTTCGACGCGCACCACCGCGATCCGCTGGCCGAGATCAATCTGACCGAGGATGATTTCGATTGGGCGACCGGCCAACTGATGCAGCGCGCGGCACGCCACAGCGGCAACCGGCTCGTCAGCCTGCTCGAGGGCGGCTACGATCTGCAGGGATTGGCATTTTCGGTCGCCGCCCATGTCGGGCGACTGATGAAAGGATGAATGATGGCCGATGAGACCAACGAAGACGTCAAGGCGATGAGCTTCGAGCAGGCACTCGATGCGCTGGAGAAGATCGTCGATGATCTGGAGCGTGGCGACGTGCCGCTCGACCAGTCGATCAAGATCTATGAACGTGGCGAGGCGCTGAAGGCGCATTGCGACCGGCTGCTGAAGGCCGCCGAGGACAAGGTCGAGAAGATCAGGCTGTCGCGCGACGGCAAGCCGGTCGGAACGGAGCCGCTCGACGCGGATTGAGGCCCGGTCCGAACATAGGCTCGCCTCACCGGTTTTTGGACATGATCATGATCGAGGATATAACTCGTCCCGATTGAAACAGCTCAAGGACAAGAGGAGATACGGAAGCGATGTGCAGAAACATCAAGACCCTGTTCAATTTTGATCCGCCGGCAACCCCTGACGAGGTGCGCGACGCGGCTCTTCAGTTCGTCCGCAAGCTGAGCGGAACGACGCGACCCTCGAAGCAGAACCAGCACGCCTTCGACCATGCCGTCGAAGCCATCGCGGCCTCGGCGCGCGAACTGCTCGATTCCCTGGAAACCCATCAGCATCCGCGTAATCGCGAAGAGGTGGCGGCCAAGCTGCGGGCAAAGGCGGCGATCCGCTTTGCCTGACGCGGCCAGGCGGCCTTCGACGGCCGACAAGGAGAGTCCATGAGCTTCTTCCCCGGGAAAGACCCTGAGGCAGGCGACGCCTTTGCCAGCGACCAGATCGAATTGATGGTCATTCCGAACGCCAAGGACATCGGCGGTTTTCAGGTGCGCCGTGCCCTGCCGACGGCAAAAAGGCGGCTGGTCGGGCCGTTCATCTTCTTCGACCGCATGGGTCCTGCCATCCTGCGGGCCGGCCAGGCGCTCGACGTCCGTCCGCATCCGCATATCGGCCTGTCGACGGTCACCTATCTGTTCGACGGCAAGATCCGGCACCGCGATTCACTCGGCACCGAAATGGTCATTCAGCCCGGCGACGTGAATTTGATGACCGCTGGCCGCGGCATCGTCCATTCGGAGCGTACGCCGGAGGAACTGCGTGGCGCGCCGATGTCGGTATCCGGTCTGCAGACATGGCTGGCGCTGCCGGACGACAAGGAAGAGGTGGCACCGGTTTTCGAGAACACAGGAGCGCTCAGGCTTCCCGAGATCGATGCCGAAGGCGTCAACGGGCGCCTCATCATCGGCGATTTCCAGGGGTTGCGGTCGCCGGTCAGGGCCGACTCGGAGACGCTCTACGCCGACCTGCGCCTGGCGCCCGGCGCCAGCGTGAAAATCCCGGCCGATGCGGAAGAACGCGCCATTTACACGCTGGAGGGCGAGGTCTCGATTTCGGGCGATGTGTTCCCAGCCGAACGGCTGCTGGTGTTCCGTCCCGGTGACGAGATCGTCGTGTCGTCGCTGACCGGCGCGCATTTCATGCTGTTCGGCGGCGCCTCTCTTGGTTCGAAGCGTTATATCTGGTGGAATTTCGTCTCCTCATCGAAGGAGCGCATCGAACAGGCCAAGCAAGAATGGAAGGCGGGCCGCTTCGACATCGTTCCCGGAGACGAGGAAGAGTTCATCCCGCTGCCGGAAAGCTGATGCCCGTCGCCGGAAAGTGGCAGAACGAAATGCATAGACAAAAGACTAGGGCCTGATCCGCGTCACTGACACGCATTTACTTTCGCCGGCCGGCGGCCTATTCGCCCATCAACCGAAAGCCCGAGCACAGTGAACGCAACGCCGCATACGCCGCTTCTCGACAAGGTCCGCATCCCGGCCGACCTGCGCACGCTTGCGGAAAGTGAACTGCCGCAATTGGCGTCCGAGCTTCGCGCCGAGCTGGTCGACGCCGTCTCCCGCACGGGTGGTCATCTGGGCGCCGGGCTTGGCGTGGTCGAGCTGACAGTGGCGCTGCACTATGTCTTCAACACCCCCGATGACAGGCTGATCTGGGATGTCGGCCACCAGGCCTATCCGCACAAGATCCTGACCGGCCGCCGCGACCGTATCCGCACGCTGCGCCAGGAAGGCGGTCTGTCCGGCTTCACCCGCCGCGCCGAGAGCGAGTACGATCCCTTCGGCGCCGCCCACTCCTCGACATCGATATCGGCCGGCCTCGGCATGGCCGCCGCCCGCGATCTCTCCGGCGGCCGCAACAGCGTCATTGCCGTCATCGGCGATGGCGCCATGTCTGCCGGCATGGCCTATGAGGCGATGAACAATGCCGGTGCGCTCGATGCACGGCTGATCGTCATTCTCAATGACAACGACATGTCGATCGCGCCGCCGACCGGCGCGATGAGCGCCTATCTGGCGCGGCTGGCCTCCGGCAAGGCCTATATCGGCCTGCGCGATTTCGGCAAGAAACTGACGTCCTATCTCGGCAAGCGCGCGGATCGTGCGATCACAAGGGCGGTCGAGCATGCACGCGGCTATGTCACCGGCGGCACGCTGTTCGAGGAACTCGGCTTCTATCACATCGGCCCCATAGACGGCCACAATCTGGAGCACCTGATCCCGGTCCTGAAAAATGTCCGCGACAATGGCGAAGGCCCGGTGCTCATCCATGTCGTCACCCAGAAGGGCAAGGGCTATGCGCCGGCCGAAGCCGCCGCCGACAAATATCACGGCGTCAACAAGTTCGACGTCATCACCGGCGCGCAGGCCAAGGCGCCAGCCAACGCACCGGCCTACACCAAGGTGTTCGCCGAAAGCCTGGTCCAGGAGGGCCGCGAGGACGACCGCATCGTCGCCGTCACGGCCGCCATGCCGAGCGGCACCGGCCTCGACCTGTTCGGTGAAGCGTTCCCATCGCGCACCTTCGATGTCGGCATCGCCGAACAGCACGCGGTGACCTTCGCCGCCGGCCTTGCCACCGAAGGCTGCAAGCCGTTCGCGGCCATCTATTCCACCTTCCTGCAGCGCGCCTACGACCAGGTCGTCCACGACGTCGCTATTCAGAAATTGCCGGTGCGGTTTCCCATCGACCGCGCCGGTTTCGTCGGCGCCGATGGCGCGACCCATTGCGGCGCCTTCGACACCACCTTCCTGGCGACACTGCCGGGTTTCGTCGTCATGGCGGCCGCCGACGAGGCGGAGCTGCGCCACATGGTGCGCACCGCGGCGAGCTATGATGAGGGTCCGATCGCCTTCCGCTATCCGCGCGGCAATGGCGTCGGCGTCGACATGCCGGAGCGCGGCTCGGTTCTCGAAATCGGCAAGGGCCGCATCGTCAAGGAGGGTACCAAGGTTGCATTGCTGTCTTTCGGCACGCGGCTGCAGGATTGCCTGATCGCCGCGGAGGAGCTAGGTGCTGCCGGGCTGTCCACCACGGTCGCCGACGCCCGTTTCGCCAAGCCGCTCGACCAGGATCTGATCCGGCGGCTGGCCCGCTCGCATGAGGTGCTGGTGACGGTGGAGGAGGGCGCCGTCGGCGGCTTCGCCAGCCACGTGCTGCAGTTCCTTGCCCATGAGGGCCTGCTGGAAAGCGGCCTGAAGGTGCGTCCGCTGGTGCTGCCCGACGCGTTCAGCGACCACGCCAAGCCGGAAAAGATGTATGCCGATGCCGGGCTCGATGCCGCCGGCATCGTGCGCACCGTGTTCGTGGCACTCGGGCACACAGTCCACGCCCAGCGCGCCTGAATCCCAGCGCGCCTGAATCAAAGTCTCAAAGACTTGAATTAGTTTGCCGGCAAGCGATCTTAAGGCATTGTTTACGCTGCCATTTGGCGCTTTGCTTACCGTGTCTCTTGGCCGTTTTTCAATGGCGCCCTGCTAGATCGTGATCAGGCAGGGAGACAACAACAATGAAAACGCTTCTGTGCGGCGCAGCACTTTGCGCCGTTATCATCGCGCCGGCCACAGCCGAAACGCGCTATGACCGCAGCCTCGAAAAGGCGGCGATGGGCATCATCGCCGGCAAGATGGGCGACATCCGCGGCGGCTTTTCCTTCAAGCAGGTGCCGCAATTGGTGGTTCTGCCGGCCCCTGTTCCCGCGCCTGCGGGTGCCATCGAGCCTGCACGCGAGCAAGCTTCGGGCGGCCGTGAGGATGGCTTGTCTCCAGCCGTCGAGCGCCCGGTTTCGCGAACCGTATTCTGAGCTGAAGACAGCAAGCCTTGATCGGGATTGCCCGATCGTTTCGCGCTTGCCGCTGTGCAGGCGATCTAAAAAGCGTCGGCAATGCTACTCCGCCGCAACCAGCTCCGCTTGCTGCGCCGATTTCTCGGGGCGCCAGGATTGCGCCGCGTGGCGGGCGCGGTCTGCCAGGGCGGCTAGGCGTCCGCGCAGGTTTCGTCCACCCACCACCGACGACAAGATCACCGAATGCGTCGCAAAGCGGCGCTTGAAATCCTCGCCGCCGCAGAGAAAATCGATCGTGGTCAAGCCCCGGTCAAACGACCACTGGATGTAATCCATCATCAAGACCATCCCCGGCGAGGCCCGTTCGAAGGCCGGATCATAGGTGGTGACGAAAGCCATCATCGTTCCATGCTGCTCGAAATTGATCGAGATGGCGATGATCTCGTCTTCGCGTTCGAGCACGAAGATGCGCAGCAATCCAAGCTTGGCCAGAACGGATATGAGTGCCGCCAGCGCGGGGGAGCCTTCGTCGAAGAGGTCCGAAACGCGGCCGTGTTTTGCAAGCCACAACCGCTTCAGCGCGGCGACGCGCTCCAGCACCGGCTCGCGGGCTTCGTGTGCATCCATCAGGCGGAAACGCAGCGCGCCGCCTTCCTCCATGAATTTGTAGCCACGGCGATAGTTTTGCCGAGTTTTCTTCGACTGGCTTTCAAACCATTGTGCGCCGCGTTGCCCGGCGCCGGAAACTCGATAGCTGACCTCGCTGCGGTGGCTTGGCTGCAAGATATTGCTCTGGCCTGGGGCGGCGGGACCAAGCAGGGTCCGGAATCGGGCATCAGGCAACAGACGATTGAGGTAGGCAAGATCGAAGCCGCCATCGTCGAGGATATGTTGCCAGAGTTGCGGCAGGATCTGTGGCTCGGCATCGGGAGCAACCAGGACATCGCCATAGTCGCAGTGATCTTTCGCCGCCCATTCCAGCATACGGATGCCCGAGCGCCAGAAGGTCGCGAGCGCAATGACGGCCTCGAGACGCTCGCCGCTCCAGACCAGGCCGATCCTGAGACCGCGACGGTCCTGATGCGGTGTGGTGTGCCACCAGGCCGAGATCCAGTCGGGATGCTGGAAAACGAGGCCGCCGGCGCGTTGCCAGAGCGCTGCCCAGGCGGGCGCGATTTCTGCCAGTCGCGCTGGCGAGGTCGCAATTTCGATCCGGTGCGTTCGCGGCATCCGGAACACGGCGGGTCCGTTCATGGCTTCCCCCTTTGCGGCGATTGCTGTGGCTCGGGCTTGTCGGTGCGGAAATGTCTGGCGATCTGCCGCCACATCCGCTTCAGCGGCAGGACATAGAGGCCTGCGAGCGACTGGTAGTCGCGCACGTTGCGTTCGATCAAACCGAACTTGAAGTCCTCGTCGGGTCTCGGAACGCACAGGGTTCCGAAGAGCCGATCCCAGAACGAGAAGAGCAGCCCGAAGTTCTTGTCGTAGTGGCGCGGGTCGGTGCTGTGGTGCAGCTGATGCCAGTGCGGGCACAGGATCAGATTGTTCAACGGTCCAAACGAGATCTTGAAATGCGTGTGCCTGACGAAATCCATCATCAGGATGTTGCGTATGATGTAGACGTTGACGCCGAAGACCGTCAGCTCGACGAGGTTCAGCGACACCAGCGACCAGATGCCGAAGCAGATGCCGGGAATGACGCCGTCCCAGGCCCGGTTCATCAATTCGTCGAGCGGGTGGACGCGATCCTTGGTGATGCCGACCATCACCTCGGCCGAATGGTGAACCTTGTGCAGTTCCCACAGCACCGGGTAGCGGTGCTGGGCGACGTGATAGAGATAGTACGAAATGTCGTAGGCAAGCAGCATGGTGATGGTGAAGATCGTCACCGTCACCGGCCCTGCCGGTCCTTCGATCAGGGGCGGCTGGATCGCCAGCAGCGTGGAGAGCAACCAGTTCGTCGCATAGCCGACGGCGCTGACGAAGACGACGCCGGCGGGCAGCATGAGGAATGGCATCAGCGCCTTCCGCGTCACCCAGAACAAAAGGTCGGCTTTCGCCGAAGGGTGCGTGATGACCTCATGCGGGACTGCGAACTCGAAGAACTCTTTCCAGCTCTTTTTCTCGACCGTGCGCCAGTAGGCGACCAGGGCGCTGACCAAAGCAGTCAGCAACAGAAGTCCGGTCGCCAGCAGGCCGGCGCCGGAAATCCGGTCAAGAACCTTGTAGACGATATCGCTGGCCATTTCCAAGGTTGCCGCCTCTTCATCCGGCTTTTCCGGTCGTCGCGGTCATAACATTGAAGTCCTCAAGCAAATGCGATGAAAATTGGTTAAGAAATCATGAGGCTTTCTAGATTTTAGGCACTTATCGGCAGGCGACGAGACCTCATGCTTCGGCGGTCATCCGTCTCAACCGGCGCAACGATAGATATTCATAGGGTGGTCGGCGTGACGGAACGCCTCACCATCGCCGCAGTCCAATGTGCTGGGCGTGATGATGGGAACGTGAGACGAGATGCTTCCGGCCGGTGCTCTTGCCATCGTCATCGGCTTTCGCCATGAAGGCCGATGAATTCGCCTCTGCCAGCCAGCGCACGCCAGCGGCTCGACGACCTGCTCGTCCAGCGCGGGCTGTTTGCCAGCCGTTCACGTGCCCGCGACGCGGTCGAGCGTGGCACGGTGACCGTCGACGGCGTCATTGCGCGCAAGCCCGGCCAGAGCGTTTTGCCGCAATGCCTTGTTGCCATCGATGATCCGGCGCAAGGCTATGTGTCGCGCGCGGCACTCAAGCTGATCGGTGGGCTCGATCATTTCGGCCTCGACCCTGCCGGCTCTGAAGCGCTCGACATCGGCGCCTCGACCGGCGGCTTCACCCAGGTGTTGCTCGAGCGCGGCGTGGTCCATGTCACCGCGGTCGATGTCGGTCATGGCCAGATGCATCCTGATATCGGCGGCGACCCGCGTGTGACGGTGATCGAAGGACTGAACGCCCGCGACCTCGCCGTTGCCGATCTCAGCGGGCGTATTCCGGATTTCATCGTGTCCGACGTCAGCTTCATCTCGCTGAAACTGGCGCTGCCGCCGGCGCTTGATCTGGCGAAGGCTGGCGCCAAGGCCGTGTTTCTGGTCAAGCCGCAATTCGAGGCGGGCCGTGATGCGATCGGCAAGGGTGGTCTGTTGAAAGATCCCTACGACGCCTCCCGTGTCGCCGGCCTGCTGCAGGATTGGCTGGACTCCGTGCCAGGCTGGCGCTCGCTGGGGCTGCATTTGTCGCCGATCGAGGGCGGCGACGGCAATCGCGAATTCCTGCTCGGTGGGATCAAGGACCGATGAGCGCGCGCTTCAGCATCAGGAAACTTGGCGCTCAGGGCGACGGTGTCGCCGAGACCGAGACAGGCGATCTGTTCATTCCCTTCACACTGCCCGGTGAAACGGTCACCGCCGCGCGCGAAAGGGATCGCGCCATGCTGATGGCGGTGCTGGAAGCATCGCCGCAGCGCATCGATCCCGCCTGCCGCCATTTCACCGAATGCGGTGGTTGCGCGCTCCAGCATTTCGAAGCCGGAGCCTATCGCCAGTGGAAACGCGAAAAAGTGGCGCACATCCTGAAGGGCAAAGGCATCGATTGCGAGATCGGCGAACTGGTCGCCTGCGCGCCGCAGACGCGCCGCCGTGTCGTGCTGGCCGCCCGGCGCACCGATACAGGCATGCTGCTCGGCTTCCATCGCCATCTGTCGCCGGAGATCATAGCCATATCGGAATGCCCGATCTCGCTTCCTGAGATCGTCGCTTCGCTTGATCGCTTGAAGGCGCTTGCCGAATTGGTCTGCGCAACCACCAAATCGTTCCGGCTAGCGGTCACCGTGACCGGTTCGGGTCTCGATGTCGCGGTTCACGAATCCGGCAAGCTGGGGGAGCATCAGCGCCGCATCGCTGCCAATTTCGTCATGGCGCAGGGCTTTGCCAGGCTGTCCATCGATGACGAGATCATCATCGAGCCGAAAAAGCCTGTTGTCATGTTCGGCAGCGTCGCTGTCGCCTTGCCCCCGGGCGCGTTCCTGCAGGCAACCGAGGCCGCCGAACAGGCGATGGCCGATATCGTCGGCGGACATCTGAAGCGTGCCAAGAAGGTGGCGGATCTTTTCGCCGGCTGCGGCAGTTTTGCTCTGCGTCTGGCCGCGAAGTCGGAAGTTCATGCGGTGGAGGGCGATGCGGCAGCCCTTTCGGCCCTCGACCGTGGATCGCGTTTCGCCACTGGCTTGAAGCGGGTGACGGGTGAACGCCGCGACCTGTTCCGCCGGCCGTTGACGTTCAAGGAATTGAATGCCTTCGACGGTGTGGTGTTCGATCCGCCGCGCGCCGGCGCCGAGGACCAGTCGAAGCAGATCGCCCGCTCGGATGTGCCGTACGTCGCCGCGGTGTCCTGCAATCCGGTGACGCTCGCGCGAGATTTGCGCATCCTCATCGACGGCGGCTACATCCTGAAAAGCGTGACGCCGATCGACCAGTTCCTGTGGTCGCCGCATGTTGAGGCCGTGGCGTTGCTGGAGAAGCCGAAGCGGAGGCGGTAGGTCGCTTGTGCTTGAGTTGCGCGTGAATTGGGCCTATTTTGATACCGTACGCATCAAACTATGCTAGGTAATCGTCATGAACTCCGCAGCCCTCGAAGTTCCGGCGTCACGCTTTGGCGAGGAACGGTCGCCTTACCTTTCGGCAAGGCGTGTCGCGGAACAGCTTGGTGTCAACCTGACCGAATTGGCCGGCCTGATCGGGGTCGCGCGCAACACACTTGCCGCCAAGGCCGGCGCGCGCAAGGTCGACGCCGCCCTCAGCCCGATCGTCCGCATCCTGTCGATGGCCGGTGAAATGGCCGGCGGCGAGCAACGTGCGGCGATCTGGTTTAAGCACCAGCCGATCCCCGGCTGGGCGGGAAAGACCGCCTACGACCTGGTTCGCGAGGGCAAGACGGACAAGGTGCTGGCCTATCTGGAGGCCGTCCGCTCCGGCGTGTATGCCTGAGATCAGCCTGACCTTGTGGCGGGCCTTCGTACCGCGTTGGGCGCATCTGCCGCTTTCGGGCGAGGGCGCTGCCCACTTCGGCGGTCGCTGGAATCCAATTGGCGCTTCAACGATCTATGCGGCGCGCGAATTGTCCACCGCCTGGGCGGAGTACAATCAGGGCTTTGTCCAGCATCCGGCGTTAATTGCCCAACTTGAGCTCTCGGGCGCGCGCTTGGCCGATCTGACCGATGCCGCAATGCTGAGCGAATTGGCCATGACGGCGGGCATTCACC
>NZ_RZRK01000549.1:0-4169 GCF_003997835.1 Mesorhizobium sp. M7A.F.Ca.CA.004.12.1.1 | reverse complement strand
CTCCGGTGTTCAAGCCGATGCCCTTCTTCAAGCCGATGCCCTGGCCGATACCTTGGAGCCATCGTCGGTGATCGGCTCGACGAAGCGGTGCAGCTTGGCCGGATTGCCCCTCCATATGGAGTTGGGCTCCAGCTCTTCGCCCTTCATGACGAAGGAGTCGACATCGACCACCGAGCCTTCGCCCATCACGACGCCGTAGTGGACAAAGGCTGAAGGTCCGAGCGTGCAGCCCTTGCCGATGCGGATGAAGTCGGACTTGAAAGCGCCTTCCTCCAGCGAATGGGCCTGGATGACGCAGCCCTCGTTGAGGGTGGCGTCGTCGCCGATCTCTACCAGCGAGCGTTCGGTGAGGTTGCTGCCGCCGTCATAGACCCGTTTGCCAACCTTGACGCCCAGCATGCGCAGGATCATCGGCCGGAACGGCGTGCCGGCGAACAGGCGCACGATCGGCGAATCCGCCAGCTTCCAGTGGCGCTCGTGGCGCCAGAAGGCGACGTCGTAGATCGTCGTCATCTGCGGCTTCAGCCGGCCGAAACCAAGGCTCGCCCGCTCCACGAAGATGTAGAACGGAATGGTGATCGCCGAGGTCAGGAGCACGGCGACGAACAGCGCGACCTCGGCCCATTCGGTGTAGTAGTTCAGCGCCCGGTCCCAGATCGCCAGCGTGACGAACAGCATGACCCATTGCGTTGCCACGAAGAGCAGGATCGTCACCAGATTGTGGCGGTTCTTGTGCGGGATGCGCCGGCGCCGGTCGTCTTCGTCGACGCCCGCGATGAGTTCCTTGTCGCGGTTCACCATGCGCGGGATTTCAAAGGCAGGCGAACCCAGAAGCCCGACATTCTCGCGCAGCGGCCCGTCGATGGGGATCATCACCTTGGTGCCGAGCAGGACGTTGTCGCCGGTGCGCCCGTCCGGCGGATAGTAGATGTTGTTGCCGAGATAGTTGCGCTCGCCGATCCTCGTCGGCTCGAGCCGGAAGGCGGAGGCGGATTTGTGCATGTTGATCATGAACAGCCCGTCCGACACCATGGTCTCGGTGCCGATCTCGCACAGAAGCGGGTTTTCGTGCTGCTGGTTGGAGCCGAAATTGGAGCCGGTCTGCACCACCTTGTTGAGGTTCCAGCCGATCGCTCTCATGTAGTGCACGATGGCCGAGCTGTCGCCGGCCAGCAGGCCGAGCACGCGGGAATTGCTGGAGAATTCAGCGACCGTCTGCAGCCAGTAGCGGAAGCCGTACAGCGTGTAGGTGCGGCCTGGCTTCAACAGCAGGCTGACCAGGCGCGGCACCAGCGTCGCCGCCAGGAAGGATGCGGCCATGTAGCCGAACAGCGTCACCGTGGTGCCGATCGCGACGACGCCGATGGTTTCCTGGTAGTCGTCGCCGACGTTTTCCCAATAGCTGTGGAACAAAAGCGGCAAGGGGGTGACGATGGCAAACAGCCCGATCAGCTGCACCGCTTCGAAGAGGAAGCGCCTGATGTTGGACGGATCGACATTGCGCACCTTGCAATAGTCGGCCGTGGTCGGCACGGCCGGCGAGCCATGCCAGCGTTCGCCGTCGGGGATGCTTTGGCCGCGGTGCAGTGAGGACGAATGGCCGAGCTGGGCGCCGTCGCCGATCCGGGTGTCGATGTCGAGCGTCGAGCCGACGCCGACAAAGGCATCGCGGCCGATGGTCAGCGGCCCGGTGTGGATATAGCCGGACTGCGCCCGGAAGCCGAGGATCATGGATTCCTTGCGCAGGATGGTGTTGGCGCCGATCGAGATGAGATCCGTGCAGACGGGCACGGATTTCGATTCGATGACGGCGTTCTTGCCGAGCTTGGTGCCCAGAAGCTGCAGGTAGATGCTGTAGAGCGGGCTGCCGCGGAACAGCACGACGGGCGCGGTGCGGATCAATGTCTTGACCACCCAGAAGCGGAAGTAACGCACGCCCCAGATGGGAAACGCCTCCGCCTTCCAGCGGCCGACCAGCACCCATTTGGCGATGACGGCAAAGCCCGACATGCCGAAGAACACGGCGGCCGAAAGCGCCACGCACCTGATGTAGAGCTGCAGCGGATCGTCGAGCGCGTCATACATCCAGTTGAGGCCGTCATTGACCGCCCACAAGGCGCCATAGCTGTAGAGCGCGTAGAACAGCAGCTGTGCGGCGCCGCAGGTCCAGTAGGCGAAATTCGAGGCCCGGCGGGTGAGGACGGGCTCGTTGGTGGCCGTCGTCATCTCGTCCGCCACGCCCAGGTGGAGCGCGAGCCGTGCCACGGTCGGGTGGAGGTAGATGTCGCGCATCGACGCCGTCGCCCATTCCTTCCTGGTGCGCAGGCGGGCGCAGAAATGCGCCATCAGCAGCGAGTTGGCGCCGAGATCGTCGAAGAAATTGTCCTCGACGGACACTTCTTCGAATTTCAGCACCGCGGCCAGTGCGTCGGCGAGGAAACGCTCGTCGTCATTGGCGGGCGCGACCATGGCGCGATCGCCCGAAAGCCGCACGCTTGTCGGCTTCGGCAGCTGGCGCAAATCCACCTTGTTGGAAACCGTCATCGGGATAACAGGCAGTTCCTCCAGATAGGAGGGCACCATGTAGTCGGGCAGCCGCCGCTTCATCGTCCTGGCGAGGTCGGCGCGCGAGATCGCCTTCTGGCCGGCCTTGGGGGCGTAATAGGCGACGAGTTCGACGCGGCCGGGCTCGATCTCCCAGGTGGTGACCGCAGCCTGGGCGATCTCGGGCTGGTCGAGCAGCACCGCCTCGATCTCGCCGAGCTCGATGCGGTAGCCGCGGATCTTCACCTGGGTGTCGATGCGGCCGTTATACTCGATCTCGCTTTGGTCGTTGATGCGGCCAAGGTCGCCGGTCCGGTAGATGCGCCTGGACGGATTGTTCGGCAGGCCGACGAAATCGGCGATGAATTTCTGCTCGGTCAGGTCGGGCCTGTTGAGATAGCCGACCGCGAGCCCGATGCCGGCAATGCCGATCTCGCCCAGTTCGCCGGGCTCGGCAAGCTGCGGCAGCGATGCGTCGAGGATGACGATCGAGTATGTCGGCAGCGGCGCGCCGATGGTGACGGGGCTGTCCGGCGTCAGCGCGCCCATTGTGGCGGTGACGGTCGCCTCGGTCGGGCCATAGGTGTTGAGGATCTGCCGCCCCGGCTTCGACCAGCGCACCACCAGATTGTGCGGGCAGGCCTCGCCGCCGACCAGCAGCGTGCGCAGGCTGGGCACATCCGACGTCATCGACGACAGCAGCGTCGGGCTGCAGGCGATGCAGGTGATGTCATGGAGCCGCAGGAAATCGGCCAGTTCCTCGCCTACCAGCGGCATCTGGCCCGGTGCCGGCACCACCGTCGCGCCGGCGACGAACGGCACCCAGATCTCTTCGGAGGAAAAGTCGAAGGCGATCGTCATGCCCTGATAGACGCGGTCGCCCGGCCGGTAGCCGTAGGAGGCGGCGGCGACGCGGATGAAATTGACGAAACTCTGGTGCTTGATGACCACGCCCTTGGGCTTGCCCGTGGTGCCCGAGGTGTAGAGGATGTAGCAGGTGTCGTCCGATGAAGCGGCCTTCGCATGCGGCTTCAGCGGCGCGTCGGACTGTCCGGAGATTTCAGCGGCGGCGCTGTCGATAAGGAGATGCGGGACGGGCAGCTGACCGGCGCGCGACGCGTAGGCGGCGATGGTGACGATCAGGCTGACGCCGGCGTCTTCGATGATGAGCGCCATCCGCTCCTCGGGGAAGGCGGTCGCCAGCGGCACGAAGGCAGCGCCCGCCTTCATCACGGCGAGCAGCGCGACATAGGTCTCCGCCGAGCGGTCGAGGATGAGCCCGACGCGGTGGCCCGGCCGCACGCCGCGCTTGACCAGCAGGCGGGCGAACTGGTTGGCGCGGCTGTCCAGTTCCCGATAGGTCCAGACACGCCCGTCCGAGATCACCGCCGGCAGCGCTGCAAACATGTCGGCGAGCTGTTCGAAGACGGTGTCGAGCCGCTCGCCGGGCAGGCCTTGCCGGGCAAAGTCGGCGCCCGTCAGGATTTGCCCGCGCCTGGCTGTCGCGGGGGCCGTTCTTATCGGCGCGTCGACACTTGCCAGGCCGCTTTCCAGCCCCGATCGTTCCGCGTCCAGTTCGGCGATGTCGACACCGTGATCCATTTCCATACTTTCCCGTCCAGGCC
>NZ_RZRK01000548.1:0-4170 GCF_003997835.1 Mesorhizobium sp. M7A.F.Ca.CA.004.12.1.1 | reverse complement strand
GTATTGTTGCGACTGACGACTTGCTGCACAATCTGGCCGAACTCCCCAGGCGAGATTTCGTTGGGACTAAAATCGTAGATGACAAGTTGGCCATCCTTGTGGAACTGCCGAAGATCCATCCCAAGGCCCTCGGACCGGCGAAAGAAAGTCTCCAGTCGCTCCTCAAACAGGAACAGGGCCACGCTTTCGCGGCGCTGAAGCGCGGCAGTGGCGTAAAGCGAAGACATCGTCGACTTGCCTGTTCCCGACTGACCAATCACGAGCGTTATGGTTCCCGATTCCTGGCCGCCGCCGAACATCTCGTCGAGAGCGTCTACCCCTGACTTGATCAGTTGCGGCTTGGTCACTTCGGGAGGCGACCCTGGCACAATCCTCGGAAACACCACAACGCCCTCGCCCTCGCGAATGGCCATATCGTGATAACCGTCAGCAAACGGCACGCCGCGCATCTTGCTGACTTCAATGCGCCGGCGCACGCCGCCGTAGTCCTCGAGAGATTTATCAAGCCGGATCACGCCGTGGGCAATGCCCTCGATTTCCTCGCCGTTGTGATCGCCTCCGCTGGTCTGGGTGTCGAGCAACACCGCCACAATGCCCCGTTTGGCAAGGAAGGCCTTGAAGCCAATCAGTTCGCGCCGGAACCTCGGTGTGTCACCGGTAATCAGCCGGATCTCGAGCAGCGAGTCATAAACAAGCCTGTGGGGTTTGTGTTCTTCGATCGCGCGTTCAATCGCCTTGCGCGTTTCATCCAATCGAAGGTCGGCAGTCTGGAAAATCGTCTGATCGGCCGCGCCACTCAGGGTCTCCGAAGCGGACAATTCCTCAACACGAATCCCATCAAGCGTCCAGCCGTGTGAAGACGCAATCGCCTGCAGTTCGGCGGCGGTTTGCGAAAGGCTGACATAGATGCAGCGTTCACCGGCTGCCACACCGGCGCGCAGGAACTGCAAGGCCGCGGTCGTCTTGCCTGCGCCTGGATCGCCTTGCACGATGTAGAAGTTGGAAGCGGGCAATCCACCGCGAAGAATTTCGTCCAAGCCGGCAATGCCGGAACTTACAACGGGCTGCTTCTTTCGCTCGGTCATTCCGCCCTCGTCTCCAAACAGGAATCGTAAGCCGCCATAATCATAGGTTCGAAGTAGAACCTGGGTAGACCGACCGGCGGCCCGACCCCAGTATCTGGAATTCCAGTTTCTGTAATGGCCGCGCCGCCGTCAGGCAAGTAGCTCGTTGCAGGCCACGGCAATCACGGCCTGTGCCACATAAGGACGCACGCCTTCCCCTCGTCTGTGGAACCATCCGAGACGCCAGCAGTTTCATGAAGTTGACAGATGAACGGATGGGGTATGATTCAAGGGACCGTCGATAAAGCCGATGAGGATCGCTACCGCGTTCTCGTCGAGGCCGTTACCGATTATGCGATCTATATGTTGAACCGTTCGGGAACCGTGACGAGTTGGAACGCGGGGGCAGAGCGGTTCAAAGGCTATTCCGCGAGCGAGATCATCGGTCAGCATTTCTCGTGCTTCTACACGCAGGAAGATCGCGAAGCTGGTCTTCCATCGCGGACTCTGGAGACAGCAGCCCGCAATGGCAAATTTGAAACCGAGGGCTGGAGAGTGCGTCGCGACGGGAGCCGTTTCTGGGCTCATGTTGTGGTTGATCCTATATTCGATCCAAGCGGCAAATTAACCGGCTTCGCAAAAGTCACCCGTGATCTTACCGAGCGCAAGAAAGCGGAGGATGAAATCCGGAGAGGTCAGGAGCAGTTCCAGCGCCTGGTTCAGGGCGTGACGGACTACGCGATCTATATGCTTGATCCTGAAGGCGTAATCACGAGCTGGAACTCGGGTGCAGAACGCATCAAAGGTTACTCGGCCGACGAAATAGTCGGCAAGCACTTCTCGCAGTTCTACACGCCCGAGGATCGCGAGCGAGGCACTCCGCAAAGCGCCTTGGAAATCGCTGCTCGCGAGGGGCGAGTTGAGCGCGAGGGCTGGCGGATACGCAAAGACGGTACTGCGTTCTGGTCCCATGTGGTCATCGACGCCATTCGGCACGAGGATGGCGAACTCCTGGGTTTCGCGAAGGTTACGCGGGACATAACGGAACGGAAGAAGGCGCAGGAGTCATTGGATCAGGCACGCGAAGCCCTTTTCCAGTCACAAAAAATGGATGCGATCGGTAAGCTGACGGGCGGTGTCGCTCACGACTTCAACAATCTGCTGATGGCGGTTCTGGGTAGTCTTGAGCTGCTGCGCAAACGGCTACCTGACGATCCACAATTGCTGCGTCTTCTGGATAATGCCGTGCTCGGGGCGCGACGGGGAGCGTCGTTGACGCAGCGCATGCTGGCTTTCGCGCGGCGGCAGCAACTCGATCCGAAGCCTGTCGATTTGATTGAGCTCATACATGGAATGAAGGAGCTCTTGGAGCGATCGCTGGGCTCAAGAGCGACTATCGAGACCAAATTTCCGCTCTCGCTCGATCATGTGATGGTGGATGAAAGTCAAATCGAACTCGCATTGCTCAATCTGTGCGTCAATGCCAGGGATGCGATGCCTGACGGCGGAACGATCGTCATCTCCACTCGGATGGAACAGGTCGGCGAAAGCAAAGAGGCAGGCTTGGCCCCAGGCCCATACGTCTGCCTCTCGGTAGCAGACGCTGGCGAAGGAATGGACGAAGAAACACTAGCTCGGGCGACAGAACCGTTCTTCACCACAAAAGGCGTTGGCAAAGGCACGGGTCTCGGTCTGTCTATGGTACATGGGATGACAGAACAAATGGGCGGGCGCCTGACGCTTAGGAGCCGCAAGGGAGCAGGGACGACGGCGGAACTGTGGCTGCCGGTCGCCACCGCGAGCTCGGAAGTCGCGCGCGGGCCGGATGTTCTTGCCGAGGAAGCCATTGAGACGGCGTCGCTGCGGATCCTGGCAGTGGATGACGATGCCCTGGTCCTTTTGAATACCGCGGCAATGCTCGAGGATCTCGGCCATACTGTCGCGGAGGCGCATTCTGCGGCGGCAGCCCTCAGGCTTTTGGAGGAGCACCCGTTCGACCTCGTTATAACGGATCATGCTATGCCGAAAATGACGGGCCTGCAGCTATCGAATACGATCAAAGTCCAGTGGCCGCACGTACCCGTCATTATAGCAACGGGCTACGCCGAACTCCCGGGGACTCGCGACATCAAGATTCTCAGCAAGCCGTTTACAGAAGAAGAATTGGCGAACGCAATAGCAACCGCTAATGTTGCGTAGGGTGGCCTGAGAGACAACCCCTTTGAGTTCCTTGATGCGTCAAGCTCGGATAAAACCCTCCAATATTTTTCTCTGTGCCGAGAGTACTTGCGAAGCGGCAACCTGCTCAGCGGTCAGAAGGGAGGTTTCTATGGAAAGTGTACGTTCAAGCAGCCGATTCGTGAGAGAGGACGGCTTCGTTCTTCGAAAGATCGCTCTGGTCTCCTGCCCTACCAGCCTATGCCGCACTTAGCTCCCGGATCTAACTGTTTGCAAGGATTGGGAACCCGCGAGGCGTTGTTCTCGCAGTCCGCGCAGTCAAGCAGGAGTGCGGACAGGCCTACCCAGCCGCGAAACAGAAAAGCCCCGGCGCTGGATCTGCACCGAGGCTAAGGGCATGTACGAGCTACCTAGCATGTCCGAGTTTCAACCTCCGCTAATATTGTAAATGAATGGTGAACTGTGCGCACCGACTTCACCCGGTTGTGTTTGGCGTCCCTGTGGTTCGCGAAGGGCCGAATATGCTCCACCAGTAAGCTGGAATTTGCTGGCGAGATCGCCGACCTCGTATTCCTCGTCGCCCGAAACGCGGTCTCGATCACGAAAATCACGCCTGCTTTTGTCATCTGGCATGGTTGTCCTCCTGAGCGGAGCAGCGCAAGTGGCGCCGGTTCCACGTAAGGGTGGCCAGCGCTTGTCGCAGAGTTGGCCCTGCGCCGGCTTGGTTCTGCCCGCACGGGATCCTTTGTGGAGGCTATTGATCTTGTGTGGCCTCGATCAGACGCCGAATCCTGCCCGACCGCTCGATGTTTTGGGCCACCATCTTTTCCGAGCGCTCAATCGCGAGCTCGGCCCGTTCGAGGCGCTGCTTGGCACTGGCGACTTCGGCCGCCATCGCGATTCCCCGGCCTTTCGTGATGTTTGTCAT
>NZ_RZRK01000547.1:0-4174 GCF_003997835.1 Mesorhizobium sp. M7A.F.Ca.CA.004.12.1.1 | reverse complement strand
TCTTAGCATTTTGGCCGAAATGTCATAACCCTCCAGCCGGTCGGCGATCGGCCGCAGCCTCTGCCCCATCAGGCCGGTGCCGCAGCCGAGATCCAGAGCGAGCGGGAAGCGTCCCGGCCTTGCCGCTCGAATGGCCTGGTCGAGCATCCCAGGCAGGCGGTAACCCAGCCTGCCGACCAGGGACTCATCGAAGCTCTCGGCATAGTGGTCGAACAAGGTCTCGACGAAGGCGCTGGGGAGCGCGTCGGGCGCCGGCGCCTTGCCGATCAATTGCAGGTTCAGTGCAGCGCCTTGACGATCCGATGGATCGAGTTGCAGCGACATCGTCCAGGCCTGCGCGGCCAGCTCCGCCGCGCCCGCCGCCTGCTGCATCTCGCCGAGGCGAAACCAGCCCATCGCCCATTGCGGTGTCATTTCCAGGGCGCCGAGCAGCAACTCCGCCGCCGCCGCATGGTCCCCGTCCGCGTGCAGCATCTCGGCATAATCGGCACGGCGATCGGCGTTCAAGTCGCCGGACGAGGCCTGAAGCGGTTTCATGGCGATGGGTCCTGCCGGCGGATCGAGCCGGCGGTGCTCTATGCGGGAGTCAGCAGTGACTTACAACAGGCTTCCCGCCGCGGAATTATATCCTATCTTGGGGGATCATGCGCGCCAGCGACCTGCTTCATCCCCGGCCCGAGGGCCTCTATTGCCCGCCGGGCGATTTCTTCATCGACCCGGTCCGGCCGGTCGACCGGGCATTGATCACGCATGGCCATTCCGACCATGCGCGTTCCGGCCACCGCTCGGTGCTGGCGACGCGGCAAACGCTCGACATTATGGGCCTGCGCTACGGTGAGAATTTCGCTGGCACGACGCAAGCGGCACAACTCGGCGAGACGATTGCACTCAATGGCATCAGCGTCAGCTTCCATCCAGCCGGCCATGTGCTGGGCTCGGCGCAGATATCCGTCGAGCATCAGGGCACGCGCATCGTCGCTTCCGGCGACTATAAGCGGCAGAGGGACGCAACCTGCGCGCCATTCGAGCCGATCCCGTGCGATGTGTTCATCACCGAAGCGACCTTCGGCCTGCCGGTGTTTCGCCATCCGCCCGACACAGAAGAAATCGCCCGCCTGCTGAAATCGGCAGCGCAGTTCCCTGAGCGCTCGCATCTGGTCGGCGCCTATGCGCTGGGCAAGGCGCAAAGGGTGATGCGGCTGTTGCGCGACGCCGGCTACGACAGGCCGCTCTACATCCATGGCGCGCTGGCCAAACTCAGTGAATATTACCAGAGCCAAGGCATCGATCTCGGCACCCTCGAACCGGCGACCGTCGAAAGCGGCGGCAAGGATGATTTTACCGGCGCCATCGTCGTCGGCCCGCCATCGGCCTTCGCCGACCGCTGGGCGCGGCGTTTTCCCGATCCGATCTCGTGCTTCGCGTCGGGCTGGATGCGCATTCGCCAGCGCGCCAAGCAAGGCGGCGTCGAGCTGCCGCTGATCATCTCCGATCATGCCGACTGGGATGAGTTGACCGCCACGATCAAGGAGACCGGAGCCGAGGAGATCTGGGTGACGCATGGCCGCGAGGAAGCGCTGGTGCGCTGGTGCGAGCTCGAAGGCATCGCCGCCCGGCCGCTGCATCTGGTCGGCTACGAGGACGAGGGCGATTGAAGCCATGAACCGCTTCGCCGAGCTTCTCGACCGCCTGGTGCTGACGCCGTCGCGCAACGGCAAGCTGACCTTGCTGACCGACTATTTCCGCAGCGTCGAGGATCCCGATCGCGGGCTGGCGCTGGCTGCCATCACCGGCGATCTCCACATCGCCGCGGTCAAGCCGGCGATGCTGCGCATGCTGGTCACCGAACGCATGGATCCGGTGCTGTTCGGCTATTCCTACGACTATGTCGGCGATCTCGCCGAAACGGTGTCGCTGGTCTGGCCGCAAACGCCCGGAAACATCGCGAACCGCGAGCCGACGCTGGGCGAAGTCGTGGCCAAACTGCAGGCGGCAAGCCGCTCCGACGGGCCCAAGGTGCTGGCCGGGCTGCTCGACAGCGCGGGCATCTCGGCGCGCTTTGCCATCATCAAGCTGGTCACCGGCGGCTTGCGCATCGGCATGTCGGCGCGGCTGGCCAAACAGGCGCTGGCCGATTTCGGCAAGGTCGACGTGGCCGAGATCGAGGAGCTCTGGCACGGGCTGTCACCGCCTTACACAGCGCTGTTCGCGTGGCTGGAAGGCAAGGCCGAAAGACCACGAAGCACGGCGTTGGCATTGTTTCGCCCGGTGATGCTGTCGAACCCGGTCGGTGACGGCGATCTCGAAAAGCTCGATCCCGCGGATTATGCCGCCGAATGGAAATGGGACGGCATCCGTGTCCAGGCGACGGCCGAGGGCGGTATCCGCCGGCTCTATTCGCGCACCGGCGACGATGTCTCCGGTGCCTTTCCGGACCTCGCCGAGGCCATGCATTTTTCCGCAACGCTGGACGGCGAATTGCTGGTCGGCGATCCCCGGGAGGCGACGGGAACCTTCTCGGATCTGCAGCAACGGCTGAATCGCAAGACGGTGACACCGAAGATGCAGCAGCAATACCCGGCCTTCATGCGCTGCTACGATCTGCTCCAGCTCGGCGACGAGGATTTGCGCGCGCTGTCGTTTCGCGAGCGGCGCGGTCGGCTGGAAGCGTTTGTCGGAACGCTCGACCCGAGCCGTTTCGATCTTTCGCCATTCGTCGACTTCACGGATTGGCAAACGCTTGAGGAACTACGCCGGGTGCCGCCGCATCCGATCATCGAAGGCGTCATGCTGAAGCGCTGGGACTCAGCCTATGTCGCCGGCCGGCCGAAAGGTCCATGGTTCAAATGGAAACGCGATCCGCACACGGTGGACGCGGTGCTGATGTATGCCCAGCGCGGCCACGGCAAACGCTCGAGCTTCTATTCCGACTATACGTTCGGCGTCTGGACAGGTGCCGAAGGGGAAGAGGAACTGGTGCCGGTCGGCAAGGCCTATTTCGGCTTCACCGACGAGGAGTTGAAGCAGATCGACAAATATGTCCGCGACAACACGATCGAGCGTTTCGGGCCGGTGCGCTCGGTGCGGGCTGACCGCGACAACGGCCTTGTGCTGGAAGTCGCCTTCGAAGGGCTGAACCGCTCGACCCGGCACAAATCCGGCGTCGCCATGCGCTTTCCCCGCATTTCGCGGCTGCGCTGGGACAAGCCGGCCAACGAGGCCGACCGCATCGAGACGCTACAGGCGCTGCTCGACCGCTAGACCGTTCAGCGCTCTTACGGCTCGATCGAAACGCGGATTTCGTAGATGTCCGCGGCCTTACCCTGCTTGTCGAAGTCTGAATTGATGGCAATGGTGCCGGCCGAGCCCGGACGCTTGTCGGGAAACTGCACATCGAACAGATATTCGTTCTGCTGCTGGCCGACCGCATAGCGCTTGCGGCCGCAGTCGCCGAGTTCGCCGAAATTGCAGTCGACCGAAATCTGCGTCTCCTTGCCTTCTTCGGAGCGGGCAATGATGTCGAACACGGCATGTTTGCCGGCCAGCTTCTCCAGCACGCCTTGTCCGACGTCGAAACTGATCGCCGAACCGGACGCGCCGGAACGGATGCGCAGGAACGAACCGGTATCGTCCTTCATCACCTCGGCCCTGGCGTCAGACGGCGCGCTGACATGGGATGCATCGGCCGGCGAAAACACATTGATCCAGTCGCGCGCCTGGTCCGCGGCGCCGGGTTTTGCCGGACCGCCGTCGGCCGGTGTGAAATCGTCGTCCTCGACGGTCGGCGGCGCCTGCGGCGGGGCGGTGTCGAGTTGCGCGGATGTCTTGAACACGCCGGTCTGCACGGCGAAGAACAGGCCGATGCCAACCGCGGCGAGCAGTGTCACGGTCAGGAAGATGGCGGTCAGCGGCAGGCGACGTCCCCTTATGCGCCGTTCATCGCGGTCGGGCGCCACTTCCGTCGTCGCGCCGGCCGAGGCCGGAACCGACATGTCGATGGCCGGAGCATCGGGAAGCGTGGCCTCCGGCATGATGTCGGGAACGACGGGCAGAACGCGGGAGCGCGGCGCATCGGCAGCGGATTGCACGGGTCCGTCGACGACGACATCGGGGGACGATGCCTGTCGGCCGGTTTCGACCGCGGGCGCCGGGTCCGCTCCGAGTTCGACCGCCG
>NZ_RZRK01000546.1:0-4178 GCF_003997835.1 Mesorhizobium sp. M7A.F.Ca.CA.004.12.1.1 | reverse complement strand
GGTGGCCGAAGGTGTCATCGGCGCGACGTCGCAGCAATATCCGTTGCAGATGGCAGCACTCGGCATCGAGGCGATCGCTGCTTTCGCCAAGGACGGAACCAAGCCGAAGCCGACCGAAGGCAAGGACTTCTTCGATACCGGCGTCAACCTGGTGACCGACAAGCCGGCCACCGGCGTGAAGTCCATCGACACCAAGGAAGGCCTCGCCAAATGCTGGGGCTGATGCCGGTCTGACAGGCATCTACCGAACCTGGGCGGCTGGGGCTTGATCCCCGGCCGCTTCGGGTGGACGATGGCTCGCGTGACCGCGAACAATCCCGGCGACAGACCGGAAAGGCGTGGACTGGCGTCGGCGTTTGGCTGAAGCCTTCGGGGAGAAAACATGGCTCAAGCTCAGGAATTCGAGAAAGTTCTTTCGAGCAGCGACACAAGCGTTGCCGCTTTCGACGAGCACAAATCGGCCGTCAAGCGCATCCAGCATTTCCTGCATTCGACGCCGGCCGCAGTGCCGCTGATCGTCCTGGTTCTGGCGATCATCGTTTTCGGCATCACCATCGGTGGGCGGTTCTTTTCGTCCTACACGCTGACGCTTATCCTGCAGCAGATCGCCATTATCGGCATTCTGGGTGCTGCGCAGACGCTGGTCATCCTGACCGCGGGCATCGACCTGTCGATTGGCGTGATCATGGTGATTTCAGCGGTGATCATGGGCAATTGCGCGGTCAGCTACGGTATGCCGAGCGCGCTCGCCGTGGCGATCGGGCTTGCCGCCGGCGCGGCATGCGGGCTGCTCAACGGCGTGCTCGTCGCCTACATGAAGCTGCCGCCCTTCATCGTGACGCTTGGCACCTGGAACATCGTCATGGCCACGAACTTCATCTATTCGGCCAACGAGACGATCCGCGACACCGACGTCGACACCCAGGCGCCGCTCCTGCATCTCTTTGCCATCAGCTTCAAGGTCGGCACGGCGGTGCTGACGCTCGGCGTCATTGCCACGGTCGTGCTCGTGATGATCCTCTGGTACGTGCTCAATCACACGGCATGGGGTCGCCATGTCTACGCCGTTGGCGATGATCAGGAGGCGGCGAAGCTGTCGGGCATCCAGACCAAGAAGGTGCTGATGACGGTCTACACCCTTGCCGGGCTGATCGCCGCTTTCGCTGCCTGGGTCTCTATCGGTCGCAACGGCTCGATCTCGCCGTCGGCTGCCGTCACCGACTACAATCTCCAGGCGATCACCGCGACGGTGATCGGCGGTATTTCCCTGTTCGGCGGACGCGGCTCGATCCTGGGCACGCTGTTCGGCGCGATGATCGTCGGCGTCGTCTCCATGGGCCTCAACATGCTGGGCGCCGATCCGCAATGGAAGGTGCTGCTCACCGGTGTGCTGATCATCGGCGCCGTGGCGGTCGACCAATGGATCAGAAAGGTTTCGGCATGACCATGACCCAGGAACCCATTCTCACCGCGCGTGGCCTAGTCAAGCGCTACGGCCGCGTCACCGCCCTCGACAACGCCGACTTCGACCTCTACCCCGGCGAAATCCTTGCTGTCATCGGTGACAATGGCGCCGGCAAATCGTCGCTCATCAAGGCGATTTCCGGCGCTGCCGCGCCCGATGAAGGCGAGATCCGGCTCGAAGGAAAACCCGTCTCCTTCAAATCGCCGATGGAGGCCCGCGAAGCCGGCATCGAGACCGTCTACCAGAACCTGGCGCTGTCGCCGGCGCTGTCGATCGCCGACAACATGTTCCTTGGCCGCGAAATCCGTAAACCGGGTTTTCTGGGCGATTGGCTTCGCATGCTCGATCGCCCGGCGATGGAAAAGCGCGCCCGCGACAAGCTTACCGAACTTGGCCTGATGACCATCCAGAACATCAGCCAGGCTGTGGAGACGCTCTCGGGCGGCCAAAGGCAGGGCGTTGCCGTGGCGCGTGCGGCCGCCTTTGGCAGTCGTGTGGTGATCATGGACGAGCCGACAGCCGCCCTTGGCGTCAAGGAAAGCCGCCGCGTGCTCGAGCTGATCCTCGACGTCAAGAAGCGCGGCCTCCCGATCGTGCTGATCTCGCACAACATGCCGCATGTCTTCGAAGTGGCCGATCGCATTCACATCCATCGGCTGGGCCGTCGCCTCGCCGTCATCGACCCCAAGCAATATACGATGTCCGACGCCGTCGCCTTCATGACAGGAGCCAAGGCCCCGCCGGAGGCGGCGCTGGCGGCTTGATACATGTCGCCCAAGTGGCTGGCGCATGGCGACACGGCAAGCACGGAACAGGGATTTGAAGCGCGGCGCGCGGGCCGTCTTGGCGCGTCACACTTCAGAATTGCCAAATTGCCGCAGGGGGCAAGCCGGATCGAACCTGTTTAAATCGATTGAATAGTTGGCGGTATCAGCTAGCATGGGCTGGGAGGAGCGATGAAAGCCGGTATGATCATGGCAACCGCACGAGAGGCATCATGACGAGCGCGATGACATCCGAACCCCTTCCGCCACTGCTCGAAAATCCTGACCCAAAGACGCTCGCACGTGAAGTCTTGGTTGCCCTCAAATACAGGGTCGGCAAGGACACCACCGTTGCGACCCAGTACGACTGGCTAACCGCCTCGATCAAGGTCGTGCGCGACCGGATCGTCGATCACTGGATGCAGGCGACGAGAGAGGCTTACGACCAGAAGGAAAAGCGCGTCTATTATCTGTCGCTGGAATTCCTCATCGGCCGCCTGATGCGCGATGCTTTCTCCAATCTGGGCCTGATGGACAACATGCGCGAGGCGCTGTCGTCGTTGGGTGTCGACCTCGACTTGATTGCAGCACTCGAGCCCGATGCGGCGCTCGGCAATGGCGGTCTCGGGCGGCTCGCGGCCTGCTTCATGGAAAGCATGGCGACCGTCGACATTCCCGCGCATGGCTACGGCATTCGCTATGCCAATGGCATGTTCCGGCAGGAGATTCACGACGGCTGGCAGGTCGAACTGCCAGAGACCTGGCTTGATCACGGTAACCCGTGGGAATTCGAACGTCGCGAACGCTCCTTCGAGGTTGGTTTCGGCGGTTCGGTGGAATCGATCACCTCCAAGGACGGCCGCCTCGAACGCCATGTCTGGAAGCCGACCGAGCATGTGCTGGCCGTCGCCTATGACACGCCCGTCGTCGGCTGGCGGGCCAATCGCGTCAACACGCTGCGGCTCTGGTCGGGCATGCCGATCGATCCGATCCTGCTCGACAAATTCAATGCCGGCGACCACATCGGCGCGCTCGCCGAAAGCAACAAGGCCGATGCCTTGTCGCGCGTGCTCTATCCCGCCGATTCCCACAAGGCCGGGCAGGAACTGCGGCTCCGGCAGGAGTATTTCTTCTCCACCGCCTCGCTGCAGGACATCGTGCAGCGTCATCTGAGCCAATATGGCGACCTGAAGTCGCTGCCCGACAAGGCTGCGATCCACCTGAACGACACCCATCCGGCCATCGCCGTGCCGGAGTTGATGCGCCTGTTGATGGACGTCCACGGCATGGACTTCGACCAGGCCTGGGATATCACCCAGCGCACCTTCGGCTACACCAACCACACACTGCTGCCCGAGGCGCTGGAAAGCTGGCCGGTGCCGCTGTTCGAGCGGCTTTTGCCGCGCCACATGCAGATTGTCTATGCCATCAACGCTGAAGTGCTTCTGGAGGCGCGTGCTTCCAACCAGTTCTCGGACGAGCAGATTGGCCGCATCTCGCTGATCCAGGAAAATGGCGATCGCCGGGTGCGCATGGGCAATCTGGCCTTTGTCGGCTCGCATTCCATCAACGGCGTTTCGGCTCTTCACACCGACCTGATGAAGGAGACGGTGTTCGCCGACCTGCACAAGCTCTATCCCGATCGCATCAACAACAAGACCAACGGCATCACGCCGCGGCGCTGGCTGATCCAATGCAATCCCGGACTGACGTCGCTCGCCCGCGAGGCGATCGGCGACCGTTTTCTCGATGACATCGACGCCATCAGGGATCTCGACGGTTTCGCCGGCGATGCCGCCTTTCGCGACAAGTTCGCCGCCGTCAAGCGCGCCAACAAGGCGCGATTGGCCAACCTCGTCGCCGACCGGCTCGGCATCAAGGTCGATCCTTCGGCGCTTTTCGACATCCAGATCAAACGCATCCACGAATACAAGCGCCAGCTTCTGAAC
>NZ_RZRK01000545.1:0-4178 GCF_003997835.1 Mesorhizobium sp. M7A.F.Ca.CA.004.12.1.1 | reverse complement strand
CCGTGCGCACACCGCGCGGCAAGGGCAAGAAGGACGGATCGCTGCACGAGGTGCCGGCGGTGCGGCTTGCCGCCAAGACGCTTGAGGCGCTGCGCGATCGCAATGGGCTCGACACCGGCACTGTCGATGACATCATCTTCGGCTGCGTCGATCCGGTCGGCGAAGCCGGTTCGGTCATTCCGCGCGCCGCCGCCTTCGAGGCCGGCTACGACACCAAGGCGCCCGGCATGCAGATCTCACGCTTCTGCGCTTCCGGGCTCGACGCCATCAATTTCGGCGCCGCCAAGATCGCCCAGGGCGCCGATGAGATCGTCATTGCCGGCGGCGTCGAATCGATGTCGCGTGTCGGCATGGGCGCCTCGGGCGGCGCCTGGTTCATGGATCCTTCGGTCGGCCTGCCCGGCTGGTTCGTGCCGCAAGGCATCTCGGCCGACCTGATCGCCACCAAATACGGCTTCAGCAGAGACGACGTCGACGCCTATGCGGTCGAGAGCCAGAAGCGCGCCGCCAAATCCTGGGCCGATGGCCGCTTCAAGAATTCCGTCGTCCCGATCAAGGACCAGAACGGCCTGACCATCCTCGACCATGACGAACATATGCGCCCGTCGACCGACATGCAGTCGCTGGCCTCGCTCAACCCGTCCTTCGTCATGCCAGGCGAAATGGGCGGCTTCGATGCCGTCGCCGTGCAGAAGCATCCCGAGGTGGAAGAGGTCAATCACGTCCATCATGCCGGCAATTCGTCCGGCATCGTCGACGGCGCCGCCGCCGTGCTGCTCGGTTCGAAGAAAGCCGGCAAGGCGATGGGGCTGAAGCCGCGCGCGCGCATTCGTACCTTCGCCAACATCGGCTCCGAGCCGGTGCTGATGCTGACCGGCCCGGTCGACGTCACCGAGAAGCTGTTGAAGCGCGCCAAGATGAAGCTCTCGGACATCGACCTGTTCGAGCTCAACGAAGCCTTCGCTTCGGTGGTGCTGCGCTACATGCAGGCGTTCGACATCGATCACGACAGGATCAACGTCAATGGCGGCGCTATCGCCATGGGTCATCCGCTCGGCGCCACCGGCGCGATGATCTTCGGCACGGTGCTGGACGAACTCGAGCGCCGCGATCTCAACACGGCTCTGGTGACGCTGTGCATCGGCGCCGGCATGGGAACCGCAACCATCATCGAACGCGTCTGACGGGGAGAGAAACGATGAGCTACACCAATTTCACCCTCGACATCGACGCCGACGGCATTGCGCTGGTCACCTGGGACATGCCTGGCCGCTCGATGAACGTTTTCACCGAAGAGGCGATGCGAGAATTGAACGCCATTGTCGACAAGGTGGCTGGTGACGCCGCCATCAAGGGCGCCGTGATCACCTCCGGCAAGGACACCTTCTCCGGCGGTGCCGACATTACCCTGTTGCAGAAGATGCTGACGACCTTCGCCGCGGAAAAGGGCAAGGACGCCGAAAGGGCGACCAAGGCGCTGTTCGACAATGCCGGCATGATGACCGGCCTGTTCCGCAAGCTGGAAACTTGCGGAAAGCCGTGGGTGTCGGCGATCAACGGCACCTGCATGGGCGGCGCCTTCGAATTGTCGCTCGCCTGCCACGGCCGTGTCGCCGCCGATAGCGACAAGGTGAAGATGGCACTTCCCGAGGTGAAGATCGGCATCTTCCCGGGCGCCGGCGGCACCCAGCGCGTGCCGCGGCTGACCGATCAGCAGCAGGCGCTGCAGATGCTGACCTCGGGCCAGACACTGTCGCCGCAGAAGGCCAAGTCTATGGGCCTGATCCATGAGATCGCCGAGCCGGCCAGGCTCGTCGAGACCGCCAAGGCGATGATCAGGAATGGCCTGAAGCCGGTGGCGCCATGGGACGAGAAAGGTTTCAAGCTGCCCGGCGGCCAGATCTATTCGCCCGCCGGCTTCAATCTGTGGCCGCCGGCCATCGCCATCCTGCGTCGTGAGACTTACGGCAACTATCCGGCCGCCGCCGCGATCCTCAAATGCGTCTATGAAGGCCTGCTGGTGCCGTTCGACACCGGTTTGCGCATCGAGCAGCGCTATTTCACCGAGATCATGCAGACGAGGGAGGCGGCGGCGATGATCCGCTCGTTGTTCGTGTCGCTGCAGGAACTGAACAAGGGCGCCCGCCGCCCGGCCGGCGTGCCCGAAACCAAATTCAAGAAGATCGGCATTCTCGGCGCCGGCTTCATGGGCGCGGGCATCGCCTATGTCACCGCCAAGGCCGGCATCCCGGTGGTGCTGCTCGACCGTGATCTGGAGTCGGCTGCCAAGGGCAAGGCGCATTCCGACGGCCTGATCTCGGATCAGGTCAAGAAGGGCCGCGCCAAGCCGGAGGACAAGGACAAACTGCTGTCGCTGATCACGCCGACGGCGGACTATGCCGACCTTGCCGGCTGCGATCTGGTGGTCGAGGCCGTTTTCGAGGATTCGAGCGTGAAGAAGAGCGCCACCGAACAGGCCGAGGCCGTGCTGAAGCCATCGGCGATCTTCGCGTCGAACACCTCCACCATCCCGATCACCGGCCTGGCGAAGAATTCGGCGCGGCCGAAAAACTTTATCGGCATCCATTTCTTCTCGCCGGTCGACAAGATGATGCTGGTCGAGATCATTTTGGGCAAGAAGACCGGAGACAAGGCGCTGGCCACCGCCATCGACTTCGTTCGCGCCATCAAGAAGACGCCGATCGTCGTCAACGACACGCGCGGCTTCTACGTCAATCGCTGCGTGCTGCGCTACATGTCGGAAGCCTACAAGATGCTGATCGAGGGCGTTCCCGCGCCGATGATCGAGAATGCAGCGAAGGCGGCCGGCATGCCGGTCGGCCCCCTGGCGCTGACCGACGAGACGGCCATCGACCTTGCCCAGAAGATCATGAAGCAGACCATCAGGGATCTGGGCGACAAGGCGGTCGATCCCAAGCAGATGGCGCTGATCAACGCCATGGTCGACGATCACGGCCGCTTCGGCCGCAAGAACGGCAAGGGTTTTTACGATTACCCGGCAAAGCCCGCCAAGAAGAAGTTATGGCCGGGCCTTAGGGAGCTCTATCCGCAGCTTGCACCCGAGAAGGTCGATTATGAGGAACTGCAGCAGCGGCTGCTGGTCACCATCGCGCTGGAAGCGGCGCGGGTGATGGAAGAAGGCATCGTCACCGACCCGCGCGAGGCCGATGTCGGCTCGATCCTCGCTTTCGGCTTCGCGCCCTACACCGGCGGTGCGCTGTCCTACATCGACGGCATCGGCGCCAAGGCGTTCGTGAAGATCGCCAAGAACCTGCAGAAGAAATACGGCGCCGAGTTCAAGGCACCCAAGCTGCTGCTCGACATGGCCGAGAAAGGCGAGACCTTCTACCAGCGCTTCGATCCCTATGCGAAAGGCGACGTGAAGCAGGCAGCCTGACGCATGGGCAAAATCAAGCGTCTTGCAGCGACCTTTGCGCGTCCAAGAGGACATGGGGCGCTGTAATGTATGTCTGGGCGCGCATGGTGCGCATGATGGCCACGGCACGCAGCCGTGGCCCCTATGTGATGGGCGGCGAAGGCCGGCTGGCTTTCCGCTGCCTGCCGACCGACATCGATTTCAACATCCATCTCAACAATGCGCGCTACATGATGCTGGCCGATCTCGGCCGCATCGACCTGTTTGTTCGTGCAGGCCTCATCACGCTGGCAAGGAAGAATGGCTGGGCGCCGATGATGGGCGGACTGCAAGCGGTCTATGCACGCGAGATCAGGCTGTGGCGCCGCTTCGAAGTGGTGTCCTCGATCGAGACCTGGGAAGGCACCCAGGTTGTAGGCAAGCACCGCTTCGTCCTCGACAATGGCGAGACGGCCGCGTTGATCCTGACGACAGCCGGCGTCTACGATCGCAAGGCTCGCAACTTTCTTGAGATTGGCGAGGTCGTTGCGGCACTTGGTCGTGCCGTGAACCCGCGGCCACCGACGCAAACGGAGCGGATTTTCATGACATCGCACCAGGGTCTGCGCAGCTTGGCCAAGGGTGTCGGTCGATCCCGGTAGTCGGACTTTCCGCGATCGACGGAAACGTTTGCAACCACTCACGACCGGTGGACAAAACGACATTCCAAGACTAGAAGGGAAAGGTATTTTTTCCTGCACCGAAGGAGAGCGAGCATGCTCTCGCACGACCGAGTCTGGGC
>NZ_RZRK01000544.1:0-4178 GCF_003997835.1 Mesorhizobium sp. M7A.F.Ca.CA.004.12.1.1 | reverse complement strand
CCCAGGAACTGATCGTGCTGGAGAACGCGACCGTCGATCTGAGATCGGCCATGGTCATGCATCGCTCCGGCTCCGAGGAACAGCTTTCGCCTGGCCAGGTGGCCCTGCTCAGGTTGTTCCTGGCCAGTCCGCGCAAGGTGCTGACGCGTGACGATATCATCGCCGCGGCACCGGCCGAAAACGCCGACGCCTTCGATCGCTCGATCGATTCGCGCATCGTGCGGCTGCGCCGCAAGCTCGACACCGACACCATCACCACAATACGTGGCGCCGGCTATCGGTTCGATCCGCCGCGGCAATTTGCCGACTGACTGCCTGCTACTGGCGCAATCCCTTTTTTCGGGCATCGGATTTTCCATCTCTGGGCCCGATGCTCTTGACGCTCAGCGTACCAGCAGAAGCGATGGCCCCACCGGCATGTCACTGCCCATGGTGAGTTCGCTTGCATGGGCGCGGTCCCGGAGGAGCACGGTAGCAAGACCGGCAAAGCCGAGCAGGCCCTGGGCGTAAAGCAGTGCGGACAGCACCGAAGCAGCGAATTTCGTTTTCATCGTCGCAGTTCCCCAAATGCCAATTCTTCAAAAATGAACCTGTTGCGGGTCTCTTCAGGATACCCCCGAAGTGCCCGCGCCGCCCACGGAGCCCCCCGTCGCGGCGCGGGCCTTCGGTCCTCTCGGCAGCAAGTTGCCGGAGGCGCCGCGCAAACCCGTCAGCCTAAGGCCGACCCGCCAGAGGGCCTTGAGCCGGGCGATGCGCAGGCTGGAAACAATCCAGACCGTGGCGAAAAACAGTGCGGTATGCAGCGTCGAAATCTCGCCCGAAGTCATCGCGCCGAGCCTTGTCAGCGGGGTGCCGGCAACCGTGCCGACGCCGCCGATGACCGCTGCCGCGATGCTGATCCTGAGAAGCCAGGACAGCGCGTTTGATTTCGTCCTCATGTTCGTTACCGGCTGTTTTCGTTGCGTCAACTTTGCTCGCACCCCGTATCCGGATCATGCCGCTTGGAGCCGCGCTTTGTTGCAGGTTGGTTTCGATGCTGACGCTTGATCTTTCACATGACACCAATTCGCACTTTCGTTTGGAGGCGGATACTCATGTTCCCGACTCCTGGTCTTGGCTGGGTGGGTCTGCCGAGCCTGTTCCAGCCAGGTTATAAGGAGGCGTTTGTTAACCAGCGGAAACAGATTCGAAACAGAAACGAGCGTTTTGCGAAATCTTCTCGAAACATGACGTTGGGATAAGCGGCCATCGAACTGGAGCCGGCCAACCGGCAGAGAGAGGGGACTTCATCATGCATACCGCCATTTCCGCCAAGCTTATCAACATCACCGCCGCTGCCTTGACTGGTGCAGCACTGCTGCTCGGCGCCGGCTCGGGTGCGGCGCACGCCGCCAACAAGATCGTGGCACGCGTTTCGCTTTCGCAGCAGATCATGGAAGTCTCCGTCGACGGCCGGCCGACCTTCGCCTGGAAAGTCTCCACCGGCGACCGGGCCCATGTGACGCCGACCGGCTCGTTCAAGCCGACCCGCATGCATGAGATGTGGTATTCGAAGAAATACGACAACGCCCCGATGCCGCACTCGGTCTTCTTCAGCGGCGGCTATGCGGTACACGCGACCTACGCGATCAAGCGCCTCGGCCAGCCGGCTTCGCATGGCTGCGTGCGGCTGCACCCCGACAACGCGGCCGATTTCTACCAGCTCGTCGAAACCTTCGGGGCGACCAACACCAGCATCGTCATCGTCAAGTAGCAGGCTGGAAACGGTGGCGTGTCAGCATGCTGGCGCGCCTCGAGGCTCCCACCGGAAAACGCTGCGGTATGAGCACAGCTCGAACCGAGGTATTGCGTACAGCTCAAACCGGCGGAGCCCAGCCAAAAAGAAAAGAGGCCGGAAAGTTTCCGGCCTCTTTTCTTTTGCATTTGTCCTGCGCATTTCCGGGCAGGAAGCCCCACCCTAGCTCGGCAGTGCCGGCATCAGCTTGGGATCCGGCTTCTCCGCCAAATGAGGCAGGTCCTTGCTGGCGATGAAGGTGTAGAACATGGGCACGACGAAGAGCGTGAACAGGGTTCCGACCAGGATGCCGGTGAAGATGACCAGGCCCATCGAATAGCGGGCCGCGGCACCAGCGCCGCTGGACGTGATCAGCGGCACCACGCCGAGCGCCATCGCCGCTGTCGTCATCAGGATCGGCCGCAGGCGCACCTTGGCCGAGGCGATGATGGCGTCGCGCCGTCGCATGCCATGCTTTTCACGCTGCTGGTTGGCGAACTCGACCAGCAGGATGCCGTGCTTGGTGATCAGACCGATCAGTGTGATCAGGCCGACCTGCGTGTAGATGTTGAGCGTGCCGAGGCCCAGATTGAGCGGCACGATCGCGCCGAAGATCGACAGCGGCACCGCCATCATGATGATCAGGGGGTCGCGAAAGCTTTCAAACTGCGCCGCCAGCACCAGATAGATGACGACAACGGCCGCCGCGAAAGCGATCAGGATGGTGTTGCCCTGTTCCTTTTCCTGCCGCGATTGACCGGAATAGTCGAGGAAGAAGGTGTCGGGCAGGCTCTCCTTGGCGATGTCCTCCAGCGCCTTCAGCCCGTCGCCGGTGGTGACGCCGGGCAGCGGGAGCGCCGAAATCGTCGACGAATTCAGTTGGTTGAACTGCTCGATTGCCGCCGGCGCCGCATTGTTCGAAATCTTGACTACCGCCGAGAGCGGCACCATCTCGCCCGTCACGCTGCGCACGAAGTATTCGCCGAGCTTATCGGGGTTGTCGCGAAACTCCTGCGGCACCTGCGGGATGATGTCGTAGCTGTTGGAGTCACGGTCGAACTGCGCCACTTCGGCGCCGCCGACCAGCAAGGTCAGCGTGCGGCCGATATCGGCGATCGGCAGGTTCAACGCCGCGGCGCGATCACGGTCGATGGTCACCGTCACCTCTGGTGCGTCATAGGCCATCGAATTCTGCACGACGATGAAGCGGCCGGAGGCTTGCGCCTTGTTCTTGATCTGCTCGGCCACCTCGTACACTTCCGAGGAAGCGCCGGTCGATCGCACCACCATGGAAATGGGCAGGCCGCCACCAGAGCCGGGCAGCGTCGGCGGCGCGAAGACGAAGGCCTCGACGCCGGCCACTTTGGCGATACGGGCCGTGATGTCGGCCTGCAGTTCCTTCGAATTGCGCTTGCGTTCCGCCCAATCCTTGAAGGCATAGCCGACGAAGGCGCTGTTTGTCGTGCCGCCGAAGGCGACGGCCGAGAACTGCGCCCGTGTTTCGGGAATATCCTTCACCAGGCCGAGGATCTGGTTGACGTATGTCTCGGTGTAATCGGAGGTCGCATAACGCGGCCCTGTCACAATCGAGAGCAGAAAGCCCTGGTCCTCTTCCGGCGCCAGTTCGCTCGAGGTCTTGGTGAACATGAAGCCGGTGACGCCGACAAGCGCAAGCACGATGATCAGCGTCAATGGGCGATAATTGAGCGACCCGGTGACGGCGCGTTCATAGACATGCTCGACGCGAGCGAAGGCGCCGTCGACAATGCGCTGGAAACGGCCCGGCGTGCCGGACTTCAGGAGGCGTGCCGACATCATCGGGGTGATGGTGATGGCGATGACGCCCGACAGCACCACTGAGCCGGCGAGCGTGACTGCGAATTCACGGAACAATGCGCCGGTCAGGCCGCCGGTGAAGGCCAGCGGCGCGAACACGGCGGCCAGTGTCATGGTCATGGCAATGATGGCCGACGATATTTCGCGCATACCGCTGAACGCGGCCTGCATCGGCGACATGTGGTCTTCTTCCATATGGCGATGGATGTTCTCCACCACCACGATGGCGTCGTCGACGACCAGGCCGATCGCCAGCACCATGGCCAGCAGCGACAGCAGGTTGATCGAATAGCCCACCGCAAACAAAAGGAAACAGACGCCGATCAGCGACAACGGGATGGTGATGATCGGCATCATCACCGACCGGAAGGAGCCAAGGAACAGAAGGATGACGACGATGACGATGGCAACCGCCTCGGCGATGGTCTTGAACACCTCTTCGATCGAAGCGCTGATCTGCCCGGTCGCGTCGTAGACGACCTCGATCGTCATGCCTTTCGGCAGCGTCTCCTGAATCTGCGGCACCAGCTTGGTGAGCGCCGCCGCCGTGGTCAGCGGATTGGCTGCC
>NZ_RZRK01000543.1:0-4225 GCF_003997835.1 Mesorhizobium sp. M7A.F.Ca.CA.004.12.1.1 | reverse complement strand
GCGCGGTACTGGCTGGTCCAGCGCGCCAGCTGGCGCTCGAAATAATTTCCCGGCCGCCCGAAATCGCCGAGCCCCACTGTCCCGACATCGATCTCGTGCAGCGCCGCGAGGGTTTCGTTCATGGCATCATATATGGCGGCGCGTTCTTCGTTGTCGCCTGCCTCCGGCAGGGCCGGATCCCAGAAAATGCGGCCGTCGAGGAAATCCATCACGTAGAACATGCGGCCGATGGGCGAGTCTTCCGCCGACAGATGCAGCATGGCAGGCACGGGCACGGCGGTGCCGGCAAGCGCGCTCATCACCCTGAATTCGCGGTCGACCTGATGCGCCGATTTCAGCAATTGCCCCGGCGGCTTGGCGCGCAGCACGTAACGGCCGCTTGCCGCCGTCAAAAGGGAGGTCGGGTTCGATTGGCCGGATTTGAACTTCTCGACTGCCGCAAGTCCGGAAAAGCCCGGTATGTTCGCCTCGAGATAAGGCGCAAGCGCTGCCTGGTCGAGAACGGGATCACTCATGCCGTCTCGGGCTGGCGTTCGATCAAGGTCAGCGTCAGCCAGCGCGCGGTCAGTGCCGGCTTCTTCGAACCCTCGATCTCGATCGTCACGTCATGCGCGGTCTGCACCCAGCCCGACGGCCGAACCTTGACATCGGCCAGCACGAAACGCGTGCGGATGCGCGCGCCGGTCTTCACCGGCGCCAGGAAGCGCAGCGAATCGAAGCCGTGGTTGACGCCCATCTTGCCGTTTTCCAGCGGCGGCATGGTCTCGAAGGTCATCGCCGACAACAGCGACAGCGACAGGAAGCCGTGCGCGATGGTGCCGCCGAACGGCGTTTCGCGCATGGCCCGCTCCGGATCACAGTGGATGAACTGGTGGTCGTCGGTGGCGTCGGCGAACTGGTCGATCATGCGTTGCGTGACAGCCCGCCATGGCGACACGCCAACCTCCTTGCCGACACTGGCCAGAAGCACATCGAGACTGATCGGTTCCACGCTCATGTCCTCCAGTTCACCCCCGGCTTCTGTGGCCGGAAAATGTCATTCCTTGAACAAGGTCAGCCCATGCTGCACCGACTGTCCGCCGTCTATCGGCAGGATGGCGCCGGTGACATAGCTGCCTGCACGGCTGCACAAATAGAGCGTTGCGCCGGCAATGTCATCCGGCGCGCCGATACGGCCGATCGGAACATGGCTGCCGACGTGCCTGGCCTGCTCATCCGTACTGGTGGCGAATGCCGTCATCCGGCTCTGGAAGGGGCCGGGAGCGAAGGCATTGACGGTGATGCGGCGGCCAGCGAACTCGAGCGCAAGGGTGCGGGTCAGATGATGCACGGCTGCCTTGGACGCGGTGTAGGAATAGGCGTCGTCGGCCAGCGGCTGCGTGCCCATCACCGAACCGAGATTGATCACCCTGGCCGGATCGGCGTCCCTGGCGGCGGCATCGAGCAGCGGCAGCAATTCGCGGGTTAGATGGAAGATCGCGGTGACGTTGACGCCAAACACCTTGGCCCATGCCGAATAGGGGAAGCTTTCCAGCGGCGCGCCCCAGGAGACGCCGGCATTGTTGACCAGAATATGCAATTTCCCGGTCCGGGCTTTGACCTCGGCGACGAGTGCGGCAATGCCGGTTTCGCTGGAGACATCGCCGGCGAAGCCTTCGGCCCGGCCGGATGCGCCAAGCTCGTTCAACTCTTCGGCGACCTTGATGCAATCCTCGCCCTTGCGCGACGCGATCATCACGCTGGCGCCGGCCCTGACCAGCCCGGTCGCCGCCATGCGGCCGATGCCGGTCGCGGCACCCGTCACCAGCGCTGTCTTGCCGGCCACCGAAAACAGCTCGTCCAGATAGCTCATCACAATCCTCCGCGCTCGGCATGCGGGCAAACAGTTCGCGTTGACAAGGCTATCCGAAGTACGGTCATCCTTGCCACTGACAAAATGCCTGGCATGCATGAAGGGTTAGCGACCGATGACGGAGATGAATCTCGGCATGACCGAGCGGCTGAAGCCGATCCACGCGCGCGTCGCGGCCATGGTGCGCGACGAGATCATGCCGCTCGACCATGAATTCCTCAGCGAAGTGGGCAAGACAGGCAACCGCTGGGTCTACAGTGCGCGCCAGAGCGAGATCCTCGAAGGGCTGAAAAAGACCGCACGAGAGCGCGGCCTGTGGAACTTCTGGCTGACCGGCTCGGAACGCGGCTACGGCCTTTCCACCGTCGAATATGCCTATCTGGCCGAAGAGATGGGCAAGGCGCATCTCGGCGCCGAGACCTTCAACTGCTCGGCGCCCGACACCGGCAACATGGAGGTGCTGGAGCGGTACGGCTCGGCCGACCTCAAGAAAGCATGGCTCGAGCCACTGCTCGACGGCAAGATCCGCTCGGCCTATCTGATGACCGAGCCGGATGTCGCTTCGTCCGATGCCACCAACATTGCCATGCGCTGCGAACGTCAGGGCGACGACTATGTGCTCAACGGCGAGAAATGGTGGGCTTCGGGCGCAGGCGATCCGCGCTGCGCCATCTACATCGTCATGGTCAGGACCGGCGGCGATGACGAGCCGCAGCACCGCCGTCATTCGATGATCCTGGTGCCATCGGACACAAAAGGCGTGACCAAGGTGCGGGCAATGCAGGTTTATGGCGATGACGACGCGCCGCACGGCCACATGCATCTTCGCTTCGACAATGTGCGGGTACCGGCGTCGAACCTGATCCTCGGCGAAGGCAGGGGGTTCGAGATCGCGCAAGGGCGGCTCGGCCCCGGCCGCATCCATCACTGCATGCGCGCCATCGGACAGGCCGAGATGGCGCTCGAGATGCTGTGCCAGCGTTCCTTGCGCCGCGAGGCCTTCAGCCAGAAGCTGGCAAAGCTCGGCGCCAATTTCGACATCATCGCCGAATGCCGCATGGAGATCGAAATGGCCCGGCTGCTCTGCCTCAAGGCGGCGTGGATGATCGACCAGGGCGACGCCCGCGCCGCGGCCCCCTGGATCAGCCAGATCAAGGTGGTGGCACCCCGCGTCGCGCTCAAGGTCACCGACGAGGCCGTGCAGATGTTCGGCGCGCAAGGCATCAGCCAGGACACGCCGCTGGCGCGGTCGTGGACGCATCTGCGGACCTTGCGCCTTGCCGACGGGCCGGACGCCGTGCATCGCCGTCAGGTGGCGCGCACCGAGCTGAAGAAATACACGCAGGAAAAGGTCTGAGCGCCGGCATCGTCATCCGGCGATGCCGACAGCCCAAGCACGGAGTGTTCCAATGGCCGTCCCCTCCGAAATGAAGGCGCTGCTGCTGGTCGGCGACGGCTACACCAGGACGCCGAGCGGCAGTGTGCTGGAGGCGATGGAGCCGTATCTCGAGCCGGGCAACATCGCGGTGCCGACACCCGGACCGACGCAGGTGTTGATCAAGGTCAACCTCGCCTCGATCAACCCCTCCGACATCGCCTTCGTCAAGGGCCAGTACGGCCAGCCGCGCGCCAAGGGACAGCCGGCGGGCTTCGAGGGCGTCGGCATTGTCGTCGCCAGCGGGGACGAACCCTATCCAAAAGGCCTGATCGGCAAGCGTGTCGCTTTTGCCACGGGCGTCACCAATTGGGGCTCTTGGGCCGACTATGCCGTAGCCGAGGCCGATGTTTGCATCCCGCTGCTCGACACCGTTCGCGACGAGGATGGCGCGGCGATGATCGTCAACCCGCTCACCGCGCTCGCCATGTTCGACGTCGTCAAGAAGGAAGGCGGAAAGGCCTTTATGATGACCGCCGGCGCCAGCCAGCTCTGCAAGCTGATCATTGGCCTGGCCAACGGAGAGGGCTTCCGGCCGATCGTCACCGTGCGCCGCGACGACCAGATCGCGGCGCTGAAAGCGCTCGGCGCGGCGCACGTCCTCAACGAAAAGGCGCCGGATTTCAAGGCGGCGCTACGCGAGGTGGTGAAGGCTGAGCAGCCGCGCATCTTTCTCGACGCGGTGACCGGGCCGCTGGCTTCCGCCATCTTCGACATTATGCCGAAGCGGTCGCGCTGGATCATCTACGGGAAGCTCGATCCCGAAGCCACTGTTATCCGCGAGCCCGGCCAACTGATCTTCCAGCACAAGCGTATCGAAGGTTTTTGGCTGAGCGAGTGGATGCGCCAGTTCCAGGATCGCCGCGGCCCGGCGATCCTGGAAGCGCAGAAGCGTTTTTCCGACGGGCGCTGGTCGACCGACGTGACAGCGGTGGTGC
>NZ_RZRK01000542.1:0-4237 GCF_003997835.1 Mesorhizobium sp. M7A.F.Ca.CA.004.12.1.1 | reverse complement strand
GTCCGGATTGGCGGCAGCCAGCCTGCCCGGATCGGCCGGACGGAACAGTGAATCCACAAGGTAGGATGTCGCATTGTCGACCGATGCGCTGCCGGCATTGGCCGAAGCCCCCGCCGATGCACCCATGGCAGCGCCAGATGCGACGGTGGACACCGCTTGCACGCCTGAACCGATCGCTGCGGAAAGGGCGGAGCCAAGCACGCCGACGACGAGCAAAGTGGCCAGCGCCCAGGCAAGAAAGCCGTGTGCGGTGTCCCGGAAATAGACCTCATCGGTGTGGATGCCGACCCATTTGGTGCGCAGCCGCCCGGCAAGATAGCCTCCGACACCAGAGGACAGCCATTGCACGATGACAAGCCAGACGGCGGTGGACGCCGCGAAAGTGGTGACAGATGCGCCGGATCCCGACCATGGCGACACCATGGTCAATCCCAGCCCCGAACCGAGCAGCATGAGGATGAAGGTCAACGTCGAAGCCGCGAAGGCACCGGCGATGATCGGTCCCCAACTGACGGCGGTGGAGGAGGATTCTGTTGAAGTGGAAACGTCGACAGCCGATAGGGTGGACTGCATGGAAGCCCCCTACCGTACGAACAGCATGATCAGAATGATGATCGGGATCGGAATACCGAGCAACCAGAGCAAAATGCCGCGTCCCATGAAGGCCTCCTGTAAGAAATTGTGATCGATGTTGTCACAATGTCCCGCAGGGACTTCCGTTCCGGGGCGTTGTAAAATGATTCTGTTGCCGCCGGTGGAACAATTGGCGCGCCGCAGCGCGCCAATTCAGAATTTAACGTCCGGATCAGATATCCAGATTGGCGACCGACAGCGCGTTGTCCTGGATGAACTCGCGCCTGGGTTCGACCTCGTCGCCCATCAGCCTCGAAAATAGTGAATCCGCGTCGGTCGCGTCATTGACCTTGACCTGCAGCAGCGAGCGCACATTCGGGTCAAGCGTGGTTTCCCACAGCTGTTCGGCGTTCATCTCGCCGAGACCCTTGTAGCGCTGCATTGTCAGGCCCTTGCGGCCGGTCGCAAAGACCGCATTGAGCATCGCCAAGGGCCCCGAAATCGTTTCGGAGACATCCTTGCGGCGCAGCACCGGCGGCGACCCGTAGACCTCGCTGAGGCGCTGTGCGTAGCGGTCGAGCTGGCGTGCGTCGGCCGAATTGATCAGCGCCAGGTCGAGATGCGCGTATTCCTTGACGCTGCGCACCGTGCGCTCGAACACATAGCCGCCGACACCCTCGTTTGAGGTCGACATGCGGCCCGTCCAGCCGCGCTCGGTGTCCTCGGCAATGATGTCGAGGCGTTTTGCAATCCGCTCCGCCATGTCGTTGGCTCGGCCGAGATCGGTGAACACGTCCGGGTTGAGCCCGCCGGCGATCGCCGCCTGCTCGACCACGCCTCTGTTGTAGCGCGTGTGCAGGCCGTTGATCAGCTGGCGCACCGCCAGTGCGTCGTCGATGGCTCCGCGCAGGTCCTGTCCGATGCGAACCTCGCCCGAGCCGAGCGTAAGCGATGCTTCCTCCAGTCCCGAGCCGATCAGGAACTCCTCGAACGCGCTCTCGTCCTTGATGTATTGCGAGCTCTTGCCGCGCGTCACCTTGTAGAGCGGCGGCTGGGCGATGTAGAGATGGCCGCGCTCGATCAGCTCCGGCATCTGCCGGAAGAAGAAGGTCAGCAGCAAGGTTCTGATATGGGCGCCGTCGACGTCGGCGTCGGTCATCAGGATGATCTTGTGGTAGCGCAGCTTGTCGGCGTTGAACTCGTCCTTGCCGATCGAGGTGCCGAGCGCCGTGATCAGCGTGCCGATCATGTCGGAGCCGAGCATGCGGTCGAAGCGCGCCCGCTCGACATTGAGGATCTTGCCGCGCAACGGCAGGATCGCCTGGTTCTGGCGCGAACGCCCACCTTTGGCCGAGCCGCCGGCGGAGTCACCCTCGACGATGAAGATTTCGGACTTCGCCGGGTCGCGTTCCTGGCAGTCGGCCAGTTTGCCGGGCAGGGAAGTGACGCCGAGCGAGCTCTTGCGGGTGATATCGCGCGCCTTGCGCGCCGCTTCACGCGCCGCCGCGGCCTGGATCACCTTGTCGACGACCACCTTGCCTTCGCTCGGATGTTCTTCCAGCCAGGTGCCGAGCGCTTCGTTGACCAGGCCTTCGACGACAGGACGGACTTCCGACGAGACCAGCTTGTCCTTGGTCTGCGAGGAGAATTTCGGATCTGGAACCTTGACCGACAGCACCGCCGTCAGGCCTTCGCGGCAATCGTCGCCGATCAGCGAGACCTTTTCCTTCTTGGTCAGGCCGGAGGATTCGCCATAGCCGGTGATCTGGCGCGTCAGCGCGCCGCGAAAGCCGGCCAGATGCGTGCCGCCATCGCGCTGAGGGATGTTGTTGGTGAAGGCCAGCACGTTCTCGTGGTAGCTGTCGTTCCACCACATCGCCACTTCGACGGTGATCCCATCGCGCTCCGCCCGGATGGCGATCGGCTTGTCGATCAGCGGTTTCTTGACCCGATCGAGATATTTGACGAATTCCTCGAGGCCTCCATCATAGTGCAGTTCATGGCGCACGACGTCGGCGTGACGGGCATCGGTCAAAATGATGCGCACGCCGGAATTGAGGAAGGCAAGCTCGCGCAGCCGGTGTTCCAGCGTGCCAAAGTCGAATTCGACCATGGTGAAGGTCTCGGCCGACGGGAAGAAGGTGATCTGGCTGCCGCTGCGGCCCTCATAGGTGCCCGGCTGCTTGTCCTGCTCATAGCTGCCGGTCGCCTTCAGCGGCGCGTCGGCATTGCCATGCGTGAAACTCATCTCGAAGATCTGGCCGTTGCGGCGGATTTTCAGCTTCAGCCACGCCGACAGCGCGTTGACCACCGAGACGCCGACGCCATGCAGGCCGCCCGAGACCTTGTAGGAATTCTGGTCGAACTTGCCGCCGGCATGCAGCTGCGTCATGATCACTTCGGCCGCCGAAATGCCTTCTCCGGTGTGGATATCGGTCGGAATTCCGCGGCCATTGTCGATCACGGTGACCGAACCATCGGGGTTGAGCGTCACGGTGACGAGATCGGCGTGACCGGCCAGCGCCTCGTCGATGGCGTTGTCGACCACTTCATAGACCATGTGATGCAGGCCCGAACCGTCGTCGGTATCGCCGATATACATTCCGGGGCGTTTGCGGACAGCATCCAACCCCTTCAAAACCTTGATGGAATCGGCGCCGTATTCGGCTTCAGCGCCGTTGTTGTTATCGATCTGATCGCTCATGAAAACCTGTTGTCTGGATGCCGCTTGCACGGCGCGAAAAACCCGCTCCGAATCGCGCCTCTGATATGCACTAGATATAGGCGCAAAAGGCGGTTTTTCCAAGGTTTGCAGGCATTTCACGGGGAATGAGCCGGCTGTCCATGGCAGCCTCCCGTCAGGCCCTATTTCACTTTGGCCAGCCGGTCCCTGAGAAACTTGATCATGAACTTGTATCGCGGCGCCAGCCGCCCGCTGCGGTCGAGCTCCAGCGTCATGTCCAGCGCCTGCGAAAGCACCGTCTTGGGGTTCTTGGCGACCTGAGCGTAGTCGATCATGGCAACCACCAGGTCGCGCTGCCAGGTGGCGTTGTTTGGGTCGGACCGGGCGAGCTTCTGGCGGATGTCGAGACTGTCCTGGAAAGCCTGCCGCGCGCCTTTGACGTCGCGCTGCTTGGCCTTGAGCATGCCGATCTCGGACAGGGTGATCGACAGGTCGCGTTGCCAGTCGGCATTGGCAGGGTCGAGCTTGGCCAGCCGGTCGGCGATAGCGAAACTGTCTGTATAGGCCTTGAGCGCTCCGGCGCGGTCGCCCTGAATCGCCAGAATGCCGGCGACCTTTTCCAGGCTGACCGAAAGGTCACGTTGCCAGTCGGCGTTGGCAGGGTCACTGGCCGCCAGCATGCGGGCTATAGAGAGGGCTTGCCTATAGGCGGCGAGGGCTGCCGGCCAGTCCTCTTGATCGCTCAGCGCATTGCCCATCTTTGCGTTGCCGACAGACAGGTCGCGCTTCAACTCACTGTTGTCGGGGTCGCGGCCCGCTAATTGTTCGACGATCGCATGGCCCGCTTTATAGGACGCGAGTGCGCCCGCCGCATCGCCGCGCTCGCGCTTGAGGTCGCCGATCGTATCATGGCTGACCGACACATCGCGCTGCCGTTCGGCATCCTGCGGCTTCTTTTCGGCCAATGCCAATCGGATATTC
>NZ_RZRK01000541.1:0-4246 GCF_003997835.1 Mesorhizobium sp. M7A.F.Ca.CA.004.12.1.1 | reverse complement strand
GCCGGTCCGCGGCCAGCGCACGCATACCAATGCGCGCACCCGCAAGGGCCCGGCCAAGTCGATCGCCGGCAAGAAGAAGTAATTTTTTAGGGGAATAAGGGAGTAGGGGAGTAAGGCAGTAGGGAATGCCCGCCAGTCGGGTCGCACTTTTCCCTACTCCCTTACTGCCCTATTCCCCTACTTCCTTACGAAGGTGGAGCCGCTGGCATTACGGCGGTGTAGAGATCAACTGAAAGGACTATCATGGCCAAGGAAGCCGCTCGTGTTCGCCGTCGCGAACGCAAGAACATCTCGTCGGGCGTTGCCCACGTCAATTCGACCTTCAACAACACGATGATCACCATCACCGACGCGCAGGGCAATTCGATTGCCTGGTCGTCGGCCGGTGCCCAGGGCTTCAAGGGTTCGCGCAAGTCGACCCCGTTCGCTGCCCAGATGGCTGCCGAGGATGTTGCCAAGAAGGCCCAGGAACACGGCATGCGCATGCTCGAAGTCGAGGTCTGCGGACCCGGCTCCGGTCGTGAATCGGCATTGCGCGCCCTGCAGGCGGCCGGCTTCACCATCACCTCGATCCGTGATGTGACGCCGATCCCGCACAATGGCTGCCGCCCGCGCAAGAAGCGTCGCGTCTAAGCATTTACCGAACGCCGCGCGAGCGCCCTTGGGCGCTCCTCCGCGGCATTCCAGGTCGCCCGCCACGATTGGATGGTGGCGGGTCAACGGAAGGAAAGCATCATGATCCAGAAAAATTGGCAGGAACTGATCAAGCCGAACAAGATCGAGTTCTCGTCGAAGAAGAAGACGCTGACCACGCTGGTCGCCGAGCCTCTCGAGCGTGGCTTTGGCCTGACGCTGGGCAACGCGCTGCGCCGCGTGCTTCTGTCTTCGCTGCGCGGTGCGGCTGTTACCGCCGTGCAGATCGACGGCGTTCTGCATGAATTCTCGTCCATCGCCGGCGTGCGCGAGGACGTGACCGACATCGTCTTGAATATCAAGGAAATCGCCATCCGCATGGAAGGCGATGGTCCCAAGCGCATGGTCGTTCGCAAGCAGGGACCGGGTGCTGTTCTTGCCGGCGACATCCAGACGGTTGGCGACGTCGAGATCCTCAACCCCGACCACGTCATCTGCACGCTGGACGAAGGCGCTGAAATCCGCATGGAATTCACCGTCGACACCGGCAAGGGTTACGTGCCGGCCGACCGCAACCGCGCCGAAGACGCGCCGATCGGCTTGATCCCGGTCGACAGCCTTTATTCGCCGGTCAAGAAGGTCTCCTACAAGGTCGAGAACACCCGCGAGGGCCAGGTTCTCGACTATGACAAGCTGACCATGACGATCGACACCGACGGTTCGATCACCGGCGAGGACGCGGTGGCTTTCGCCGCCCGCATCCTGCAGGACCAGCTCGGCCTGTTCGTCAACTTCGACGAGCCGCAGAAGGAAGTCGCCGCCGAGGCCGTCACCGAGCTCGCCTTCAACCCGGCGCTGCTCAAGAAGGTCGACGAACTCGAGCTTTCGGTGCGTTCGGCCAACTGCCTGAAGAACGACAACATCGTCTATATCGGCGACCTGATCCAGAAGACCGAAGCCGAGATGCTGCGCACCCCGAACTTCGGCCGCAAGTCGCTGAACGAGATCAAGGAAGTCTTGGCGGCGATGGGCTTGCACCTCGGCATGGAAGTGCCGGACTGGCCGCCGGAAAACATCGAAGATCTCGCTAAGCGTTACGAAGACCAATATTGAGCATGAATTCCAAGGATGGGCGGCGTGGGCCGCTCGATCCGACGGTCATGCGGAAAACCATCAGAGGCCGCGGCCTCTTGAACAACTGAAGAAGGAAAAGAGCCATGCGCCACGGTTTCAAAGGCCGTCGCTTCGCCCGAAGCATTAGCCATCGCAAGTCGATGTTCGCCAACCTCGCCGTGTCGCTGCTCGAGCACGAGCAGATCGTCACGACCTTGCCGAAGGCGAAGGACCTGCGTCCGATCGTCGAGAAGCTGGTGACGCTCGGCAAGCGCGGCGACCTGCATGCCCGCCGCCAGGTCATTGCCCAGATCGGCCATGAAGGCGTCGTCAAGCGTCTGTTCGACACCATCGCGCCGCGCTACGCCAACCGCAATGGCGGCTATCTGCGCATCATGAAGGCGGGCTTCCGTCACGGTGACAACGCCGCCATGGCCGTCATCGAGTTCGTCGATCGCGACGTTTCGGCCAAAGGCGCCGGCGACCGCGCTCGCATCGAAGCCGAAAGCGCTGACGCGGACGCCGCAGCCGCATAAGGCTCGGTTTTCCCAAATGAGTTCAAAGGGGCCTGCGGGCCCCTTTTTTGTTTGCCGATGTTTGCTGTCCATCGGCCAGCGCCAGGTACTGGCTTCCGCTCAACAGCTTCCAATCGAATGCACCCGGTACCTCTTCAGTGTTCGGGTAAGGATATGAATAGATACTGTCGAGGACGGCTCGAGAATCGATTTTCGCCATCGCTTGCGACGGGGAGGAGGCCTTCAAATAGGTTTCGGCATCTTGGTTGCCGATGAAGTCGGCAGCCACATGAAAATGTATCTGAATCGGTCCGGCGCAGATGTTCATCCCGATGTCATGGCCGGATGCCGCGTAGAAAACCTTGGCCTGATCTGGAGTCCAAAGGCCGGCACCCAGGAACTCTGATGGCTTTGTCTTTCCGCTGAACCCGTCCAGGGAGAGTGCAAAGCGAGTGGTGAGAGCCTCCAAATCGCCTTTGAGGTAACTGGCCTGCTCAATTTGAAACCAGTTCATCTGGCGAGGCGGCGTGATATCAAAGGAAATTTCGAGCTTTCCGAACGTCCAGTAATCTGGATCGACATGCTCAGGCATGCCGAGCACTTCGATAATCTCGGCCATTGTCATGTCGGGGGAGATCGGCCCCAAGCTGCCGGTCTTCAAAAAGTCACGGAAAGACAGGAGTTGTTTTTTCATCAGGGCCACGAGGTTTTCGGTTTCAAGGTCAGCTGTAGCTGTTTTGCTGCCCAAATAGTCGGATTTCAGCGGCTTAGCCTTTCATTTTGCACAATCGTCGGGACAATGCCCCCGAACTTGCCTTGGAGGATTCGCGAATGCGCGCCAGAAGACTGCCCCTTGTTCTGCTTTTCGCCATCATGGCGTTTGCGGCCGCACCGGTGGTCAGGCAGGCATTGGCCGAGGAGACGAAGACCGATCCCGGCCTGTCCGATGTGCTGACCGACCTGCTGCATGGCGTGGAAGGCGAAAACGCCACGGCTGGTCCCGACAAGCGCGTACCCTTCGGCCGCGAGGAGGTGCAATTGTCGTTTGCGCCGCTGGTCAAGCAGACAGCCCCGGCCGTGGTCAACGTCTATGCCTCGCAGACGGCCAAGGTCACGTCGCCTTTCGACGGCGATCCGTTCTTCGAGGAATTCTTCGGTCGCTCGCAGCCGCGTGCACAGTCTTCGCTCGGCTCCGGCGTGCTGGTCGATCCGACCGGCGTCGTGGTCACCAATTACCACGTCATCAAGGATGCCGACCGGGTCAAGGTGGCGACCGCTGATGGGCGTGAGTTCGACAGCAAGGTGCTGCTCAAGGACGAGACACTCGACCTCGCCGTGCTCAAGATCACCTCGGACAAGCCGTTTCCGGTTATCGCCATCGGCGATTCCGACGCGCTTGAGGTCGGCGACCTGTTGCTGGCCATCGGCAACCCCTTCGGCGTCGGCCAGACCACCACCAGCGGCATCGTCTCGGCACTGGCCCGCAGCCATATCGGCGTCTCCGATTCCAGCTTCTTCATCCAGACCGACGCCGCCATCAATCCTGGCAATTCCGGCGGCGCGCTGATCAACATGGGCGGCCAGCTGGTCGGCATCAACACCGCCATCTACAGCCGCAGCGGCGGTTCGATCGGCATCGGCTTCGCCATTCCCTCGAATATGGTCCGCGCTTTTGCCGACGCGGCCAAGGCCGGGCTCGACTTCTTCGAACGGCCCTATATCGGCGCCGAGTTCGAATCGGTGACGCCGCAGATCGCCGAATCGCTCGGCATGGAGAAGCCGACCGGTGCGCTGGTCTCGTCGGTCGAGGCGACCGGTCCGGCCGGCAAGGCAGGACTCAAGCCCGGCGACGTGGTGCTGCAACTCAATGGCAAGCCGGTCGAGAGCATCGAAGCGCTGGACTACCGGATGGCGACGCTGTCGATCGGCACCACCGCCAATTTCGCGGTTTTGACCAAGGGCCAGCAGGCGGCGATGGATATTGC
>NZ_RZRK01000540.1:0-4253 GCF_003997835.1 Mesorhizobium sp. M7A.F.Ca.CA.004.12.1.1 | reverse complement strand
CGCCGAGATAGTGCGACTTCTGGTGACCGACGAAAGCAAGCGACAAGGTCAGCGGCGCGACGATCATCAGGCTCTGGTGGCTGCGGCCGAGCACCGCATCGAAGCCGATCAGGAGCAGCGCAAACACGACGATGGTGGTCCAGCCCGGCTTGAACGGCTGCAGGAAGAAGGAGATGGTTCCGGCAAAGTCGCCGCGCACGATCAGTTCGATGGCAAACACCAGGATAGCGGCAATCGCCAGGCTGATCAGCCCATAGCGCACGACCGGCCATCTCCTGCCCGGCAGATAGCCGGTGGAGGGGTCGTCTTCCAGGAACTGTGGCGCGGCCTTGCCGGTGCGTTTGTAACTCTTTGCCACTTTAACTTCCCCACCCAGCGACAAGCGCGTCACTCGATTGTCATGGAATTGTCACGCAAAGCTAGCGCCTGTAACGGAAATAAGAAGAGCCAGCAAACGAATCGTGAGCGGTTTTCATCAGGAGTGATCGCCAAAAACCCTTTCGCAACAGGCACTCGGCGGACGAGGCTGCCCTCGGGCAGGGTCGAACCGGGCTTGACTTGGCGCCCCGCCATGCGTCACAGGCAAGAAAAACCGTCTTCAGGCAAGCAAAACCAGCCCTTGGGAGCCCTCGCATGGCCGTTGCATTCACCTTTCCCGGACAAGGCAGCCAGGCGGTCGGCATGGGCAAGGATCTCGCCGACGCCTTCCCCGAAGCGCGCAGGGTCTTCCAGGAAGTCGACGATGCGCTCGGCGAAAATCTGTCGGAGCTGATCTGGGAAGGGCCGGAAGAGACGTTGACGCTGACCGCCAACGCGCAGCCGGCGCTGATGGCGGTGTCGCTGGCCGCGATCCGGGCGCTGGAATCGCGCGGCTTCTCGCTGAAAGGCAAGATCGCCTATGTCGCCGGTCATTCGCTGGGCGAATATTCGGCGTTGGCCGCTGCCGGCTTCGTTTCGGTTGCCGATGCCGCCCGGTTGCTGCGCATACGCGGCAATGCCATGCAGGCGGCGGTGCCGGCCGGCGAGGGCGCCATGGCGGCGATCATCGGATTGGAACATGCCGATGTCGAAGCCGCTTGCGCGGAAGCCGCCAAAGGCTCTGTCTGCCAGATCGCCAACGACAATGGCGGTGGCCAACTGGTCATCTCCGGCGCCAAGGCCGCGGTCGAACTGGCCGCGAAACTGTGCACCGAGAAAGGCGCCAAACGCGCGCTGATGCTGCAGGTGTCCGCGCCCTTCCATTCCGCGCTGATGGCGCCGGCCGCGAACGTCATGCGCGAAGCCCTGGCCGGCGTGGCAAAGAACGCGCCGGTGGTTCCCGTCCTCTCCAATGTTACGGTCAGCCCGACCAGCGATCCAGACGAGATCGCCCGCCGCCTGGTCGAACAGATAACCGGCCGCGTGCGTTGGCGCGAGACGGTGGAATGGTTCGGCGCAAACGGCGTCACCACGCTTTACGAGATCGGCGCCGGCAAGGTGCTTTCAGGATTGGCGCGGCGCATCAACCGCGATGTCGCCACCGCGTCGGTCGGCACCGCGGCTGACGTCGAGGCGGCCATGGCGGCGCTTGCATAAAGCGTCATTTGATCCCATCCCTGTAAAGGGTGTTCTCTTCTCAATCAGGAGACAAAAATGTTCGAATTGACTGGCCGCAAGGCGCTCGTCACCGGCGCATCCGGCGGCATCGGCGAGGCGATCGCCAGGATGTTGCATGCGCAGGGCGCGATCGTCGGCCTGCATGGCACCCGCGTCGAGAAACTGGAAGCGCTGGCTAGCGAGCTTGGCGACCGGGTCAAGCTGTTCCCGGCCAATTTGTCCAACCGTGAGGAGGTCAAGGCGCTCGGCCAGAAAGCCGAAGCCGATCTCGAAGGCGTCGACATCCTGGTCAACAACGCCGGCATCACCAAGGACGGCCTGTTCGTGCGCATGTCGGATGCCGACTGGGACAGCGTGCTCGAGGTCAACCTGACCGCCGTGTTCAGGCTGACCCGCGAACTCACCCACCCGATGATGCGCCGCCGCCATGGCCGCATCATCAACATCACCTCGGTGGTCGGCATCACCGGCAATCCCGGCCAGACCAATTACTGCGCCTCAAAGGCCGGCATGATCGGCTTCTCCAAATCGCTGGCACAGGAGATCGCCACCCGCAACATCACCGTCAACTGCGTCGCCCCGGGCTTCATCGAATCGGCGATGACCGACAAGCTCAACGACAAGCAGAAAGAGGCGATCATGGCGGCGATCCCGACGCGGCGCATGGGCACCAGCGTTGAAGTCGCGTCCGCCGTCGCTTATCTCGCCTCCAACGAAGCCGCCTACGTCACTGGCCAGACCATCCACGTAAATGGCGGCATGGCTATGATTTGACGAGGTTCGGCAGCAACGCCGGCGGGTTGTGAAAAGAGACCATTTCGGCTTGGACCTCAGCTATTTTTCGTGTAATGCGGCCCGCAACCCGGCGGTTCGGGCAAAAACCGGTCCGTAGTCGTTGCGTTTCCGGCAGGACCATCTTTCAGCTTGATTAGCGGCATTCTGCCCGCTAACGAAGACAGACAAACAAAAGACGAGGATGCCCAAATGAGTGACACCGCAGAGCGCGTCAAGAAGATCGTCATCGAGCACCTTGGCGTCGATGCCGACAAAGTGACGGAGCAGGCGAGCTTCATCGATGATCTGGGCGCCGACAGCCTCGACACGGTCGAACTCGTCATGGCGTTCGAAGAAGAATTCGGCGTCGAGATTCCCGACGATGCGGCTGAGACCATCCTGACCGTTGGCGATGCCGTGAAGTACATCGACAAGGCTTCGGCCTGACGCTTTCCGCAGTCATCACCGGGGAGGACCTGCGATGAGGCGTGTCGTCGTCACGGGCCTTGGGTTGCTGTCGCCGTTCGGCATGGGCTTCGAGCACAGCTGGAAGGAACTTCTGACCGGCCGCAGCGCTGCCAAGCGCATCACTGAGTTCGAGGTGGAGGATCTTGCCTGCAAGATCGCCCACGTCATTCCGCGTGGTGACGGCAGCAATGCCACCTTCAATCCCGAGGCCGTGCTCGAGCCCAAGGAACTGCGCAAGATCGGCGACTTCATCCTTTACGGGATTGCCGCCGCCGACGAGGCGCTGAAGGATTCCGGCTGGGAACCCAAGACGCATGAAGAGCGGTGTGCCACCGGCGTCCTGATCGGCTCCGGCATCGGCGGCATCGAGGGCATCGCCGAGAACGCGATGATCCTCAAGGAGCGCGGCCCGCGCCGCATCAGCCCTTTCTTCATCCCGGGCCAGATCATCAATCTCGTCTCCGGGCAGGTTTCGATCCGGCACGGACTGAAAGGCCCGAACCATGCCGTCGTCACGGCCTGTTCGACCGGCGCGCACGCCATTGGCGATGCTGCCCGGTTGATCATGTGGGGCGATGCCGACGTGATGGTCGCCGGTGGCGCCGAAGCGCCGGTGACGCGGCTGTCGATCGCCGGCTTTGCCGCATGCCGGGCACTGTCGACGGAACGCAATGATTCGCCGCAAACGGCGTCGCGACCCTATGATCGCGACCGCGACGGCTTCGTCATGGGCGAGGGCGCCGGCGTTGTCGTGCTCGAGGAGCTCGAACATGCCAGGGCGCGCGGCGCCAAGATCTATGCCGAGGTGACGGGTTATGGTCTCACCGGCGACGCGCATCACATCACCGCGCCCGCCGAGGATGGCGATGGCGCCTTCCGTTGCATGACGGCGGCACTGAACCGGGCCAAGTTGACGCCGGCCGATGTCGACTACATCAACGCGCACGGCACCTCGACCATGGCCGACACGATCGAGCTCGGCGCGGTCGAGCGGCTTGTCGGCAATGCCGCATCGAAGATTTCGATGTCGTCGACCAAGTCGTCGATCGGCCATCTGCTTGGGGCGGCGGGTGCCGCCGAAGCGATCTTCTCGATCCTTGCCATCAGGGACAATGTCGCGCCGCCGACCATCAACCTCGACAACCCGGAACGCGAAACCGCGATCGACCTGGTGCCGAACAAGCCGCGTGCCCGCCAGATCGACGTGGCGCTGTCCAATTCCTTCGGCTTTGGCGGGACCAACGCGTCGCTGGTCTTCCAGCGCTACAATGGCTGATCGTCCGGCTGCCGGGCGGCGCTTCGGCGTGCCGTCAATTTTGCCATATTCGCCCCTACTCTGCCGCTGGGGATTCGTTGGGCGATCAAACGGTAGGGCGAAATGAACACAAATCCGGCAGGCAACGGAGAATTCGGGC
>NZ_RZRK01000053.1:4908-14127 GCF_003997835.1 Mesorhizobium sp. M7A.F.Ca.CA.004.12.1.1 | reverse complement strand
CGCATGAACGCCTCGGACTGGCTGCACAAGCCGCTCGACGGCAAGGAGCTGCTCAATGCCGTGACCTTCCACGACACCGGCAACCAGGGAACGAAGAGCCGGATCATCACCTTCATCGGCGCCAGCGGCGGCGCCGGCGCCACGACGCTGGCGCTGTCGGCGGCCGAATTCCTGGCGTCGAAATCGGCTGAGCGCGCGGCGTCCACCTGTCTCGTCGACCTGGATTTCCAGAGCGCCAATTGCGGCGCCTATCTCAACTTGTTCAACCAGTTCGACCTTGCCGGCATCATCGGCCAGCCGGAACGGCTCGATGTCGAGTTGATGGACGTCATCAAGCTGTCGCGCCCGTCCGGCCTCACCCTCTACGCATTCGAGCGGCCGCAACTGCCGTTCGAGCCGCATGGCAGCGACTTCGTCTTCCGGCTGCTCGACCTCGTCGCCTACCGCTTCGACGATATCGTCATCGACCTGCCCAATCTCGAAACGCCCTGGCACAATTCCGTGCTGTCAACGAGCGACGAGATCTTCATCGTCTTCGAACTCAATGTCGCGTCGCTGCGGCAAGGCAAGCGGCTCTACAAGAAGATCCGCGAGCTGCGCGGCAATGCGGTCAGCATCACGCTGGTCGCCAACAAGCACAAGCGCAAATGGTTCGGGAACCATTTTTCGCGCAGCGAGCTCGAAAAGATCTTCAAGGCGCCGCACATCAAGTCGGTCGCGCTCGACAACGCGCTTCTGACCGATGCGCTGAACAGGGCCATTCCGCCTTCCGAAGTGGATGGGCGTGCGCGCTTCAACAAGGATCTGAAGCGGATGTTCAAAGAGCGGCTCGATGACGCTGCCCGATAGATATCGGATCGCCCCGAAGCTCGCCGGCGCCTGCGCGCTCGGCATGGCGCTGGCGCTGTCCGTCCACGACTTCGCCGAGGCGCGATCGGCGCTTTCGGAGCGGCCGCCGCTGCCGGCGATGGGGCCCAGCCTGCGCAAGGCCGTTGCCTTTAGAACCGCCGAGCAGCCGGGCACGATCGTCATCCGCAAGGACGAGAAGGCGCTTTACCTCGTCACCCGCCAGGGCCAGGCGCTGCGCTATCAGATCAGCGTCGGGCGCGACGGGTTCGGCTGGACCGGAATCGTCAAGGTCGGGGCGAAGACCGAATGGCCGGAGTGGCGCCCGCCGCAGGAAATGCGGGCCCGCCAGCCGGAGCTGCCGAAAATGGTGCCCGCCGGTCCCTACAATCCGCTCGGCGCAAGGGCGCTCTACCTGTCGCGGGACGGGCGCGACACGCTCTACCGCATACACGGCACCAACGACCCGTCGGGTGTCGGCTTCGATGGGACATCGGGCTGTTTTCGTCTCACCAACACGGATGTGATCGATCTTTTCAAACGCGTCGCTGTCGGCGCAAAGGTGGTGGTCCAATGACGATGATCAGCGAACCGGACATGCCGGCGATCGATATCGGAAACCAGGAACAGCGAGAACCGGTTGCCACCGAGAAATTCAGCAAGGCAAAGACGATCGGCGTCATCGTCGCCGGTGGCGCGCTTCTTATCACCGCGGTCAACATGGCGGCCGCGGTCTATCTCTATCGGGGCATGAGCGACCTGCGCTTCGTCGAAGCGCGGCTGGAGCAGCTCGGCGCGTTCGAGCAGCGGATCGCGGCCCGGCTCGACACGGTCAACAACGGTTTTCAGAGCCGGTTCGAGAAACTGGACAGCCAGTTGCAAGGCAGCTTCAACGAGATCGATGCCGGCATTGCCCGGCTGGGGCAGACTATGCCGGTCGCCGGCGGCGAGGCCATGCCAGGTGCGGAAGAACCGTCCGAATTCGCCACCAGCACGCTGGCGCAAGCGCCCGAAGCGCTCGACGGCGAGAGCGCGAGCGAGCCCGGCGTCATCGAAGCACCCGCACCCAGGAAGAGAATAGCATCGGCCTCGCCCCCTGCCCCAAGCTCCAACTACCAGCGCATCCAGCAGCCCGACGGCAAGGTCTATTACCGCCGGATCAACTAGACGCCATTGCTCTAGAGATCGCGCTGCAGCGCCAGGATGCGGATGGCCCGGACGGACCGCTCCCGCGCCTCAGTGAGGAAGGCGATGTGGCAGTAGGCACAGGCCACGATGCCAAAAAGCAGCACCAGGCTGTTCTTCAAGGTGAAATCGACGGCCAGCGAATACGGAAGACCCTTGGGCGAGGTGAATTCGGCAATCGTGCTGGCCGTTTCCGAATGGCTGCCGACGGCGATCATCAGGCCAGCGAAAATCAGGGCGACATGGTTGGCGAGGAACGAGGATGCCGATCTTTTGGCGTGGCACGCCACCCAGCAGACGATCGCTGCGGCGGCAAGAATGACGGCGTCGATAGCCATGGAGCCGCCCAGCCAGACATCGACCTGCTGCCAAAGTACCGTCGACAGAGGGCGCAGTTCAAGCCATAGCCACCATGCGGTGGGGCTGGCCGGATAGGCGCCCAGCAACAAGGTCGCCATGCGCTCCCCTGCCAGGACCGCCAGAATGAGAAACGGAAAGGCGAAAAGCAGAAGCGGCTGGCGTTTCATGTTCCCTCGACAATCTGCAAGCCAGGATAGGCTGTATAGATTGCTCAAGGCTTAACAGCCTACTTCCGGCCCTCTCCCGTTTGCGAGCGTTCGAGGACGGCAAAGAAGATCACGGTGAGCAGAAGGACGATCAGCAGCAGCACGAAGGCGGCTGCCGCGCCTTCGTTGAGCGAAAGGCCGAGAAAGGCACGGCGATAGGCAAAGAAGCTCAGCACTTCGGTCGCGTTGCCCGGCCCGCCCTTGGTCAGGACATAAGGCAGATCGTAGGTCCGGAACTCGTTGATCAGCTGGATGATGATGGTGATCGCCGCGACCGGCCGAAGCATCGGCAGGGTGATGTAGAAGAATTGCTGCCAGCCGCGTGCGCCATCCACTTCAGCCGCCTCATAGGGATCTCGCGGCAAAGCGGCGAGCCCCGCGGCGAGGATCAGCACGACGAAGGACATTTGCTGCCAGATGTCGATCGCCGCCATCGTCCAGAGCGCCATGCCTGGCGTGCCTAGCCAGTCGAGGCGCGGCAGGCCAAACGTTTCCATCAGATGATTGGCGATGCCGAGATTGGGCTGGAGCAGCATGCGCCAGATCAGGGCGACGCTGATCGGCGACATCGCCATGGGAATGGTCAGAACCGCGAAATAGACCGGCTTCATCCGGACCGTCCGGTTGAGCATCAGGGCGATGCCGAGCCCGATCACGAATTCGCCGACCACCGTCACCGCCGAATAGCGCACGGTGAGCCAGAGCGCGTTCCAGAACAGCTCATCGCCGATCATCGAGGCGAAATTCTTGAACCCGACAAGCGGCAGAAGCTGCGGCTTGATCAAGGTCATCGAGGAGATTGAGAGGATGCAGGCATAGGCCAGCGGAAAGCCCATCACGATCGCCAGCAGCAGCAGGCCGGGCAAGGCAAAGGCCCAGCCGGTCCGCCATTCGCGGCCACGGGCAGCCAATCCTTTTTTGATCGCGTTGAACATCGTAACCGAGCCTTGGTCGGGGTGTGGCGTTCCTGGTCTGGTCAAGATCCGGGGTCTGGACAAGATCCGGCGCGGCTGACACCGCCGCGCCGGATCTCCTGGCCGAGCCGGACCGCTATTTGTCGAGGAGCCCCTGCAAGCCGTCGGAAGCCGCCTTCAGTGCTGCCTCCGAAGTCGCCTGGCCGCCAGCCGCCAGCGACAGCTGGGTACCGAGCAGATCCTCGTATTGCGCCGAATAGGTGAAGATCGGAAACGACTTGCCGGTCGCCACCACATCCTCGGCGGTCTTGTAGAAGGGATATTTCGCCAGCACCGCCGCATCGGCATAGACATCGCTGCGCACCGGCGCGTGGCCCTCGAGCGCGCGCTTCACCGAAACATCCTTGCTCTGCACCCACTGGATGAAGGTCCATGCGGCTTCCTGCTCTTCCGGCGACGTGTTCTTGGGAATGCCCCAGCCCCAGCCGCCGCTTTCGCCATGGCCACCCGGCATCACCGACAGGCCGACCTTGCCGGCGACCGTCGGACACTTCACGGCATCGTCCATCTGCGGCAGCATCCACCAATAGGTGACCATGCTGAAGGCGGAACCGCTGCACATCAGGCGCATGGTGTCATCGAGTGTCGCCGATATGGCACCCTGCTGGGCGCCATGCTGGATGTTGTCGACATAGAGATCGAGCGCCTTCTTGGCCTCTGCCGTGTCGAGGCTCGCCTTGCCGTCGGCATTAAGATAGCTGCCGCCGGCGGAGAACAGGTAGTTGGAGAATTCCATGCTGTTGGGATCGCCGCGCTGGCCCTGCATCGCGGCTCCGGCGACGCCTGCATTGGCCTTCATGAATTTGGAAATCGCAACATAGTCTTCGAGGGTCGTCGGCAAAGCGAGTTCCTTGCCGGTTGCCGTCTTGTAGGCGGCCTTGAGCTTCTCGTCGCCGATCAGGTCCGTGCGGTAGAGGAGGCCCATCGAGTAGTTGTACATGGGCACCAGGAACAGCTGATCCTTGGTCCGGCCGAGCAGGTCAAGCGTCGAGGGAATGAAGGGGCCTAGATCGTATTTGGATTTCTCGACGAAGGGTTTCAGATCGGCGAGCCAGCCGGCGGCCGGAAATTCGCCGGCCCACAGGAAGTCGACCTCGAGCACATTGTAGTAGCTCTGCGGCGCGGTCAGCTGGGACACCAGCTTGTCGTGCATGTCGGGATAGCCGATCTTCTCGAACTCGACCTTGATGCCGGTCTGCTTCTCGAATTCGGGCAACAGCGCTTCGATGATCTTGGTTTCCGGCACGTCCTCCATCAAGGCGTGCAAGGTGATGGGCTCAGCCGCCCTGGCCGGAAGCGATGCGCTGACAACAGCTGCCCCGCTCACGGCCGTCATCAGCATTTTGATCAAGGTCTGCTTGTTCCAAGTCATAACTCTCTACTCCTCTTTCCCTCTGGACGCGGCGGTGATCCCGTCACGATTTCATAACCGGCTAGCGAGCCATGTCGGCTCTCGGAGCGGCCGGCCTATTTCACGCTGCCGAACGTCAAGCCCTGGACGATGAAACGCTGGATGAAGCGGGAAGCCACGACCAGCGGCAGGATGGCAAGGACGACGCCGGCAGAGACCTTGGCGATCTGGACGCCGTTCGAGGTCTGCAACGCGGCGAGCGCAACCGGTATCGTCGCCGTCTTCGGCCCGCTCAAAACCAGGGCAAACAAAAACTCATTCCACGCCAGGATGAAGCCGAGGACGCCGGCGGCCGCGATACCGGGCATCGACACCGGCAGCACAATGCGCCAGAAGGCGCCCCAGGCAGTCGCGCCGTCGGTCATCGCCGCCCACTCCAGATCGACTGGAATGCCTTCGAAGAAGCCCATCAGGATCCAGGTCAGGAAAGGCAGGTTGAGCGCGGCATAGACGATGATCAGCCCGGTCAGCGAATTGCTGAGCTCCAGGCTTCGGAACAGCGTGAAGGTCGGCAGCACCAGCGCCACGGGCGGCAGCATTTGCGTCGCCAGAACGGCAAAACGCGCCCACCGACCGCCCGTACGGAAGCGGGCGAAGGCATAACCGGTGGTGGCGGCAAAAGGCAATGCGAGCAGAACCGAGCCGAGCGCGACGATCAGGCTGTTGAGGTAGGACTGACCGAAGCGGCTCGACAGGAGCGCCGAATAATTGTCCGTCGTAAAGGCCGGCATCAGCTCGTTGCTGTAGGATAGCTGCTCGGGCACGAAGCTCGTCCGCAGCACCCAGAGCGGCGGCAGCAGCACGATGGCGCAAACGACAATCAGCCCGAAATGCAGGCCGAAGCGGCGACGAAAGGCCGGCCGCTCGTTTCTGTCCATGCTGGTCATCGAGCGGCCCTCATGAGGCTCGGCCGCGCGATCACCAGTTCGGTTTCGGGATCAAACAGGTGCATCGGCAGCGGGTCGATGTAGAGTTCGACGATCGAGCCGACGGGCGCCGTGAAATAACGGCTCAGGCGGGCGGCGATCTCCAACGGCTTGCCGCCTCCGGCGGGATGGGCATCGTCCGTGCCGGTGGCCTGACCGGCAATCTGGCCGATCAGGACGTTCTCGGCGCCGAGGGCCTCGACGGCCACGACCCGTACGGCAATCTTCTGCCAGTCCGGCTTGTCGGGGCTTTCGTGGAAATCCTCGGCCCGCACCCCCAGAATGACGCGGCGCCCGACACGCTCGCCATAGGCGTTGCGATGGCGGGCGGGGACGGCAAGCACGGCGCCACTATCGGTCAGGACGGAGAGCCCTTCGCCAGGTGCGGCCTGAAGCGTGGCCGGAATGAGGTTCATCGGCGGCGTCGCCAGGAAGCGCGCGACGAAGGTGTTGACCGGGTCGGCATAGACTTCAAGCGGCCGGCCGGCCTGGACCAGGCGACCATCGCGCATGATGCATATGCGATCGCCCATGGTCATGGCCTCGACCTGGTCGTGCGTGACATGGACGATGGTGCGGCCGAGGCGTCGGTGCAGCTTGACGAGTTCGAGCCGCATCTCGGCACGCAGCTGCGCATCGAGGTTGGACAGCGGTTCGTCAAGCAGGAAGGCCGCCGGTTCGCGAACGATCGCCCGGCCGAGCGCGACACGCTGACGCTGGCCGCCCGAAAGCGCTGCCGGCTTGCGGCCGAGAAGATTCTGCAAACCGAGCAGGTTCGCGGCGTCGGCAATCTTGGCATCGATCACTGCTGCGTCGGTGCCGCGCATTTTCAGCCCGAAAGCCATGTTCTGCCGCACCGACATATGCGGATAGAGCGCGTAGCTCTGGAAAACCACCGCGACGTTGCGGTCGCGCGGCGCGACATTGGCGACGCTCTTGCCGCCGATGCGAAGATCGCCGGAGGAGATACTCTCCAGGCCGGCAATCATCCGCAGCGTCGTCGACTTGCCGCATCCCGACGGGCCGAGAAAGATCACGAATTCACCATCGGGAATGGTGAGATCGACCTCATGCACCCCGTAATTGCCATTGCCGTAGAGCTTGGAAACGCGATCGAGCTCGATAGACGCCATAGACTTTCCTCATGAACCCGTCTGACCCGGCTGAACGCCGAAGGCCGAAGTCGAGCGAACGGTCATCTTAGAGAACAAAATGTAACATTGAAAGCCTGCCTTCTGATCATATGTGTTCACTTTTTTGGATGGCGCGTGCCAGCATCAGGATCCGGTTACAGCCGCCAAAAGCCGTCAGGTCATGTAGACGCCGCCGGTCACGTTGACGCCCTGGCCAGTCATGAAGCGGGCTTGATCCGAGCAGAGGAACACGACGACGTCGGCGACATCCTCCGGCAACTCGAGCCGGCCGAGCGGCGTCTGCGCGATATAGTCGGCGACCACCCGTTCGGGCGTGACCTGCCGCAGATGCGCCTCCCATTCGACTTCGCGCGATTGCATGCCGGTCTTGACGAACCCCGGGCAGACGGCATTGACGCGGATTCCCTTGGGCGCGAGCTCGCGGGCAAAGGCCTGCGTCCAGCCGAGCACGGCGAACTTGGATGCCGAATAATGCGCCAGGAGCGGCGCACCGACCTTCGCGGCAAGCGAGGCGGTGTTGACGATGCAGCCCGTGCCTTGCTTGACAAAATGCCGTCCAGCGATCTGATTTGCGAGGAATACCCCGCGCGCATTGACCGAGAAGTTGAAGTCCCACTCCTCGTCGGTCAGATCGAGCGCGTGCTGCATGGTGGACACGCCGGCATTGGCAATCAGGATATCGCAGCCGCCTAGCGCTTCCAGCACAGTGGCAAAGGCCGCCTCGACGGAATCGCGACGGCGAACATCGACCGTGACGGCGGCGGCACCGCCGCCAATCTCCTCGGCCGCCTTGCGCGCGGCGTCGGGATCCAGATCGCCGATCGCCACGGCGACACCCTGCCGCGTCAGGGCGGCCGCGATCGCGCGACCGATCCCCGCGCCGCCACCCGTCACAAAGGCACGCTTGCCCGCGAGTTCGGCAAGCACTGGAGGAATGACGGAGGCAGCCGGCATGGTCGTATTCTCTCTGCTTGGTGGCGGAACGCGTTCTGTTGATATCGAGATGCATACCAATAAATTCGAACACTGCAAACATATTTTTGTTTGAAAATGTTTGATCATGCGGTAGAGTCGAAGTTGCAGACCGCTTCGTCAGCGGCTTACCCACCGGATACATCGATGGCCGACGACACCGCCTCTCCCCTATCGTCCACGCATGGCGCACCGCGCGATGCCGATCGTCAGCGCCTTCTCGCGCACGATCGACAGGCACGCATCCTGGCTTTCCTGCGCCGCACGGGGTCGCTCACCGTCGCTGCGGCAGCGGCCGAACTCGCCGTTTCCGACATGACGATCCGCCGCGATCTGGTCGAATTGGAGCGCGAGGGCAGGCTTGTACGAATCCACGGAGGTGCGATCGAGGCGGACAACCCGCCGCTGGTCGCCATGGACAGTGAGGAGCCGAGTTTCGATTCGCGCTTGCGCCAGCGCCGTGACCCGAAGGCCGCGATTGCCGCCGCCGCGGCCGCCTTGGTTTCGGGATACCGCACGATCGCATTGGATGTCGGCACCACCACCTATCTGATGGCCGAGCACCTCAAGGACCTTCCGCACGCCAAGGTGTTCACCAACAGCCTCAGGATCGCGGCGGCGCTGAACGGCGGCGTGCCCGAAGTCTATGTTGCCGGCGGCCGTGTACGGGCCGACGAGATGTCGACCGGCGGGCCCGCGGCCATCGCCCAGTTCGAGGCGCTGTGGTTCGATGTCGCCGTGATCGGCGTCTCCGGCATCACGGCGGACGGCCTCTTCGACTATTCCTTCGATGATACCGATATGAAGCGCGCCTATCTGAGACGCTCAGGCACCAAGATCGTGCTCTGCGATTCCGCCAAATTCCTGCGCATGTCGCTGGTGCGGATAGCGCCACTGTCGGACATCGACATCCTCATCACCGATGCCGAGCCGCCGGCCAAGATCGCCGCGGCGCTCGCCGCGGCCAAGGTCGACCTGCGCATCGCGCCGCCGCTGACGCGCGACTGAGGCGCAACATTTTCACTTTATCCCCAAGGAGACGACTCGATGGTATTTGAATTTTTCGGCGACAAGAAGAAGGCTGTCATCTCGATGGCACATATCGGTGCCCTGCCGGGAACGCCCCTTTATGATGCCGATGGCGGCCTCGACAAGCTGATCGATGGCGTACTCTCCGACATCCGC
>NZ_RZRK01000053.1:0-4898 GCF_003997835.1 Mesorhizobium sp. M7A.F.Ca.CA.004.12.1.1 | reverse complement strand
TCGCTGCCATCATGTTCGGCAACGAGAACTCCCGCCCCTATGTCTTCAAGGCGCCGCCCGAAGGTATTGCCGCCATGACTGCGATCGTCCAGGCGGTGAAACCCGAGCTGAAGGTGCCGTTTGGCGTCAATTATCTCTGGGATCCGACTGCCAGCGTCGCGATCGGGGCTGCCACCGGAGCCCGTTTCGTGCGCGAGATCTTCACCGGCCTGTTTGCTTCCGACATGGGCCTGTGGGAGCCCGATTGCGCCGCCGCCTCGCGCCTGCGGCACAATCTTGGCCGCGACGACATGAAGCTTCTCTTCAACATCAATGCAGAGTTCGCACACTCGCTCGACCAGCGTCCTATTGAATTGCGCGCCAAGAGCGCGGTGTTCTCGTCGATGGCCGACGCCATCCTCGTTTCCGGTCCGATCACTGGCCAGCCGGCCGACCAGTCCCACCTGCGCAGCGTCTGCGAGACGATCAAGGACGTGCCGGTCTTCGCCAACACCGGCGTGAACATCGACAATGTCCGCGATGTCCTTTCGCTGGCGAGCGGGGTCGTGATCGGGACCCATTTCAAGATCGATGGCAATACCTGGAACGCCGTCGACGGCGATCGGGTCAAACGCTTCATGGACGTTGTCGCCACTTTGCGCTGAGAACGGCTTCCACGGCGATGCCGGCCATCGCGCCGGCTCGCGGTGATCATATCGATCGTTGCGGGCCGGCGTCCGGAATGATCGACTGGTATCGAGCAGCGGGACACGACGAGGCAGACAGGTTCGCCCGCCTGCCCTTCCCGGCATTTCAATGGATTCGACATGGCGTTCGTTCTCGGTCTCGATATCGGCACCACCTCGACGATCGGCATTCTGATCCGGCTTCCCGATCAGGTGCTGGGCCTCGCCTCGCGCCCCGTCACGCTGCATTCCGAGCATGCGGGCTGGGCCGAGGAAGATCCCGCGCAATGGTGGACCAATGTCCGCGAGATCGTGCAGGAGCTGCTGAGGACCAGCGGCATCAAGGCCGAAGAGATCGTGGCGATCGGCACCACCGGCATGCTGCCGGCGGTCGTTCTTCTGGACGAGCAGGGCGAGGTGCTGCGACCGAGCATCCAGCAGAGCGACGGCCGCTGTGGCGCCGAAGTTGCCGAACTGCGGACCGAATGCGATGAGGCGGCTTTCATCGCCAAGGCCGGCAACGGCATCAACCAACAGCTGGTCACCGCAAAGCTGCGCTGGATAGAGCGTCACGAGCCGGAGGTGTTCAGCCGCATCGCCACCGTTTTCGGCTCCTATGACTATATCAACTGGCGCCTCACCGGTGAACGTGCGGTCGAGCAGAACTGGGCGCTGGAGGCCGGCTTCGTCGATGTTTCGACGCACCGGATCGACGACGACCTGGTGGCGCTCGCCCACATACCGCGCTCGGCCGTGCCACGAAAGATCGCCTCGCATGAGATCCTCGGTTCCGTCTCGGCGAAGACCGCGGATGAGACCGGCCTGATGGCGGGAACACCTGTCGTCGGGGGTGCGGCCGACATGATCGCTTCCGCGCTCGGCGCCGGAGTTGCCAAAGCAGGCGATGTCCTCCTGAAATTCGGCGGCTCGGTCGATATCCTGATCGCCACCGATCAGATCAAGCCAGATCCCCGCATGTATCTTGATTACCACCTGGTGCCGGGCCTGTTCATGCCCAATGGCTGTATGTCGACCGGCGGCTCGGGCCTCAACTGGTTCGTACGCAATTTCGCCGGCGGCGAGATGGCCACGGCACAGGCCGATGGTATTTCGGTACACCAGCGGCTCGATGCGCTGGCGGCAGAGCGTCCCGCCGGTGCCGACGGCCTCACCGTCCTGCCTTACTTCCTCGGCGAGAAGACGCCGATCCATGATCCAGCGGCTCGTGGCGTGATCGATGGGCTGACGCTGTCGCACGATATCGGCCATGTCTGGCGCGCTTTGCTCGAGGCCTATGCCTTCGCCATCGCGCATCATATCGAGGTGCTCAACGACATGGGCCACCGGACCGAGCGCTATCTCGCCTCCGACGGCGGCTCAAGCAGCAAGGTCTGGATGCAGATTGTCGCGGATGTCCTGCAAAAGCCGGTCCAACGCCTGACCGGGCACCCCGGCTCTTGTATCGGCGCTGCCTGGACGGCGGCGATCGGCGTCGGCCTGACCGACGACTGGTCGGGCGTTTCCGGTTTCGTCAGCTTCGCCGACCGGCTCGATCCCGACCCGCGCAAGGCTGACATCTACCGCGACGGCTATCGCCGCTATCGCGATCTTTATGCGCGCCTGTCGGCTCCTGGCGCGACCAGAGCGGGATCGTCATCGTGATGTATCGCGCCGTCGCCTGGGACATCGACGGAACGCTGATCGACAGCGAGCCGTTGCATCATCAATCCCTCCTCGCCGGCTGCCGCAACTGGAACGTCGATCTTGACGACCTGCCCGACCAAGCCTTTCGCGGCATCCATATGGGCGACGTCTGGACAATGCTGCGTCCGCGTCTCCCGGTCGGGCTCGACCAGGCGGAGTGGCTCGCCGCTATCAATGCCCACTACGTCGCGAACCGGGCGAACGCCGTCCCGATCCCCGAGGCGGTCGAGACGATTCGGACCCTGGCTGACCGCGGCGTCCCGCAGGTCTGCGTCTCGAATTCCGGCCGGCAAGTCGTCAATGCCAATCTCGATGGGCTCGGCGTGCTCGACCATATGAGTCTCACAATCAGCCTCGACGACGTGTCGGCCGGCAAGCCCGACCCCACGCCCTATCGCGAGGCCTGCCGGCAGCTCGCCGTAGCTCCAGGGTCGGTGGTGGCCGTGGAAGACAGCCGCACCGGCACAAAGGCAGCACGAGCCGCCGGTCTGTTCGTGGTCGGCTATCTCCCCAGCGGCGGCCTGCTCGGCGACGTCGATCTCAGCACCAACCGCCTGTCGTCGATCCTGGACCTGTTTCCCGGCTGAGGGTTTGCGCGTCGTTCCAAGTGTGCGCTTGACCATGCATGCAGGTTTGTAGCGTGATGGCAGCTGATCGATTCACATCGATCCGGTAGGAATCCTCTTGCGCCTCGGCGTCGTGAAACCGCGAACGACACCACACCCAGGATTGGACGCTTGATGAACGACCTCCCCCGAACACTTGCAGCGGACTCGCTCGGGCCAACCGTGACGATCGGAGAAATCCTGGTAGAGATCGTCGCGAGGCAGACGGGCACCGGCTTCCGGCAACCTATCGACCTCATTGGTCCCTTTCCGAGCGGCGCGCCCGCCATCTTCATCGATCAATGCGCACGTATGGGCGGAGCGGCCGCAATGGTGGGCGTGGTCGGCGACGACGATTTCGGCGTCGTCAACATGGAGCGCCTGAAGCGGGACGGCGTAGACACTTCAGCCATCGCTGTTTCCCCGGATTATCCGACGGGCAGCGCCTTTGTTCGCTACCGCACGGACGGAAGCCGCGATTTCGTCTACAACATCGCCAAATCCGCCGCCGCCCGACTGGAATGGAGCCCGCAGGTCGAGGCGCTGATCGCGCGTTGCGGGCATATCCATGTCATGGGAACGGTGTTCGCAAGTCCCGCAGCCTGGGCGATCACCGAACGCGCGATCCCGCTGATCAAGGCACGCGGCGGCACGATGTCGCTCGATCCGAACCTGCGCAAAGAATTGCTGGCGCACGGCCAGACCGAGGAGAAATTCGCCGGTCTGGTGGACGAAGCGGACCTGCTGCTGCCGTCGGGCAATGAATTGTTCCTGGCCGCCGGCACGGACGGGGAGGAACGCGCGATCGAGGCGCTGTTCAGACGAGGGGTCAAGGAGATCGCCGTGAAGCGCGGCGAACATGGCGCGTCAGCCCGTCAAAGCACCGGAGCCCGCGCCGATTGCCCCGGCCTCATCGTCGAGGAAACGGACCCCACCGGCGCCGGCGACTGTTTCGGGGGAGCCTATGTCGCATGCCGGCGGCTGGGGATGGCGCTGCAGACGGCGCTCGAATTCGCCAACGCGGCAGGGGCGCGCAACGTCACACGCCTCGGTCCCATGGAGGGAGCCGGCACGCCGGCCGAGCTGGAGGATTTCATGGCAAGAACGGCGAGAAGAAATTGATGCGTGTGGCGATCGACGATTTGCCGGACCTGCACAGGGACGGGAAGAAAATCGGGGTGACCTCGGTGTGCTCGGCGCACCCGCTGGTGCTGAAAGCCGCACTGCGCCACGGGCGGGAAACCGGCACCACCGTCCTGATCGAGGCGACGTGTAATCAGGTCAATCATCTGGGTGGTTATACGGGCATGACGCCGGCCGATTTCGCGGCGATGGTGGAAGCGCTCGCGGCAGCCGAGCAGTGCCCGCAAAAGCTGATCGTGCTTGGCGGGGATCATCTCGGCCCCAATCCCTGGAGAGACCGGCCCGCCGAGGAGGCGATGGCGCAGGCCGGGACGATGATCGATGCCTATGTCCGCGCCGGCTTCCGCAAGATCCACCTCGATGCCTCGATGGGCTGCGCGGGTGAACCGGCGGCGCTAGACGACCACACGGTGGCCGGGCGCGCGGCCAGGCTGGCAGGCGTCGCGGAGCAGGCGGCAGCGCAGAGCGGCGGGGCAAGCCCGGTTTACATCATCGGCACGGAAGTGCCGCCGCCCGGCGGCGCCGATCACGCTTTGGATGCGATCACCCCGACCAGTCCGGAGGCGGCTCGCCAGACACATGCCATTCACGCCCAGGCATTCCAAACCGCCGGGCTTGAAAGCGCATTTTCCCGCGTCATCGGGCTTGTGGTGCAGCCGGGCGTGGAGTTCGGCAACCAGAATGTGATTTTCTACGATCGGACCAAGGCCAGCGACCTGGCGGCAACTCTGAGCACATTGCCGTCGCTCATTTTCGAAGCTCATTCGACGGACTATCAGGG
>NZ_RZRK01000539.1:0-4259 GCF_003997835.1 Mesorhizobium sp. M7A.F.Ca.CA.004.12.1.1 | reverse complement strand
GAGCTCACCATTCTGAGCGCCTCGGCATACTCGGCGTCCACCTTGCGCTGCCGATCCAGAAACGGCTCCGCGATGGCCATGATTGCTTCGAGGGTGTCGTTGGACTCTGATACAATGCCTACGCTTCCCAGCACTGCTCTCATTTCCAAGCGTATCTGCTCGCCGGCGTCAGCGGCTCGCTCGGCCTTCAAGCGAGCAAGTTCGATCTGCTCCCAGGCAGCGAGCGCATCGCTGCGCGCCTCGATCTGATCCTCGATCCTTTCGATCAGGCGCTCAGACGAAGGTTCCACGGCGTCTCCGAGCAGGTCCCTGGCGGCCGCGCGGATTTCCAACAATTGGGTATCCACATCCTTGCCGAGCTGTGTGCGTTGGATGCCGTTGCGTGACAGGTTGGCCGCGGCCTCGGCCAGCTCGCGCGTAGTTGCCCGGATCTCAGCCAGATCCGCCGCGCCGGCCAGCCGGCCTGCGCTGGCAATGTCATCGCGCGCCAATGCCACGGCGAAGTCGTCAGCGGTGTCACCGGTCAGCGCTGCGCGGTGCGTTGCCCACGCATCATCGCGAACTCGGCGGATGGCGGTAGCCGCTTCATCGTCGACAATGTCGCCCGAGGCACGAAGGGCATCCAATCGTGCGGCGAGCATGGCATGGTTGCCCTCGTATTCAGCAAGGCGTTCGGCAAGTACGGCGGTGTTCCTTGCCAGTTCTGACGCTACCGTCTTCCAGGCGGCAATCTGCCCGGCGCTCGGAACCGCGACGTTGGCGAGAGCGAGGGCATCTCCGTTCCATGGACGCAAGCGCGCGAGCGCCGCCTTCCATCGGATTGTTCCCGCATCTTCCGCCTCGCGAGCCGTCCTAATCTCTGCCTGGTGTCCGCTTGCTCGCGCTTTCGACAAAGCCGAGCCCAGCCTTGCCCTGGCAGGTTCGGGCACCGCCCTTTCCTCGCCGACCCGCTGCCTTGCCACCTGCAGCGCATCGAGTGCCGCCGCGGCTTCGTCGCGAGCGGCACGCATCCCGGTAGCAATCCCGGACCTCTGCTCGACCATGGCGCGAACGACGCCAACGGTGACGGCAGGCAGAAGCAGCGCGCCAGGATCCGCCTCGGAAGATCGGCCCAAGGCGGCAAGGCAGCTCGCCACGCTGTTGTTGAGGATTTGCAGCTCCATCCTGCGAGTGGGCAAGTCAAAGCCAGCCGCGGTATGGCGCACCTTGCTCTCCGCCAGCCCGCGAATGCGTTCGGAAATCGACAGGATCGGTTCGTCCTCGTCGACCGCAGTGACTTTTTCCGCCAGGCGCTCGGTCTCGTCGATGTTTGCGGACAGCCGCGTTCTGAGGCTGGCATCGTCATCGATCAGTTCGGTGACACTTCCCGTCGATGTCCGGGCTGGGGAGGCGATGTCCGGCAGCTGATCCAGCCGGGCAATCTTGCGCCGGATATCCGCCAGCATCGGCGCAGCACGCACGTAACGAGCAAAGGTATCCAGCCTGGCCACCAGCACCGCCCGATCGCTGATGGTTCGGCCGTACTGCTGCGCTGCATCGAGACGTTCGGCCTCCAGGCCCTCGTAGGTTGATGCAAGGGTGTCGATCGCATCCCTGCGCGACTTTACGTCAACAAGGCGCTTCTTCAACAGCGCCAGTTCGGTTCCATGCGCCTGCTTCCGATACAGAGCGTCTGCTTCGGCCTCGAGGGCGTTCAACGTATCACTTGCGTTCCCAAGACCGGCGCTGGCCGTGAACAGAAGCTTGCCGAGGTCGCCCCGCGACTCCAGGATAGATTTTCCGCCGGCTTCCAACGTCTCGTCATCGAGTGAGAACATCGTCGTGTAGGCGTCGCGCGACAGACCGGCGAGATGCGCCGTGATCGCCACCTCGCTTACCGGTTGGCCCGTCGCATTCAATAGCGAATTACTGCGCTGTTTCGTACGCGTGAACGTGTGTTCGGAGCCGGCCAGTTCCAGCACCCCGCCGATGCGCATGGCACTGTACTCGTGCAGGAAGTTGTAGCGGCTCCGTTCCTCGATGCCGAACAGCAAGTCTAGATAGGCCGAAAGCGCAGTCGATTTGCCGGCCTCATTCAGGCCAAACACGATATGCAGATCAGGTCCGGATTCCGGTTTGGGTCCGAAGTCGATCGAACGATCGGTGAACTTTCCATAACGAATGAGGTCAAGGCGCCGCAACCTCATGACGATCCACCGGCCTTAAGGCGGGCAGTCACCAAGTCCGCGCCCTTGGAAAGCACCTGATCGAGGAACTGTTCCAGCCCGGCTTCGTCCGTCCCAGCAAAATCCCGCCCGTCGGCCGGAAGGTCGGCGACCATCTTTTGGACGAACGCCCTCGCCTCAGCGCGGAAGGCCTCCGAGGTGGCATCGGCACGCATTGATTGCTCGAGTTCGAAAATCGGATCAGCAATATCCTCGGCGGTCTCCGTCCGAGGCGGCGCGAGGTCAAGCTCGAGCTTCTCCACCCACGTATGGCCTAGCTGTTCCGCAGCCTGTTCGGCTTCGGCAAGAAGGAGGTCCCTGTCGCGGATCAGCGCCCACATCAGTGGTGACGTTCCTGTCAGGCCAATGCGAGCCACAGCATGACGCGATCGGACGGTTGCCCGCATCTCTTCGAGTGCGAAGCGAACACGCGCGACGGCCTCGGGCCACTCCACCGCTCCGGTAAGGTCGACGCTCACCCGTTCGAACTGCGCAACGCTGGTCAGCCGTTCCTCGATCTCCACCGAACGGTCGTGGCGCACCGTCACCAGGGTGACTGATTTCTCACCGGCCTCGTTGATATCCCTCCCCTGCGGTATTCCCGGCATCACCACGGCACTGGCGCCAGGATGGACTTGGCGAGCATGGATGTGGCCGAGGGCCCAATAGTCGAAACCGTGGGCGTGCAAGTCAGCGATGCTGCAGGGCGCGTAAACGTCGTGACCTGGCGATCCAGCCAGACTGGTATGCATGATGCCTATGTTGACGGCCCCTTCACGAGCCGCCGGATATTTGGTTAACAGGCTGTCCGGCGCCTTAGGGTTCGCAAAGCTCAAACCATGGAATACGACGTCCAGACCGCCGGCTGTCTGCAATACCGACTGAGCACGACCACCAAAGATGGTAACGGTGTCGGGAAATACCAGCTGTTTGGAAATCCGCGACAGGGCGTCATGATTACCGCGGATCTTGAAAACCATGATGCCGGCCTGGTGCAGGCGTGTCATCTGCGCGCCCAAGAACCGCGCTGTCTTCATTGAAGTCTGGTCGCCATCGTATAGGTCGCCAGCAATGACCAACGCGGCCACACGTTCCTCAAGGCAGAGATCCACTATCGAAACGAATGCCTGGCGGCTGGCGTCGCCCACCAGCCCGGCAAGATCGGGATTTCGCATCGCCAGCGAACGAAGCGGCGAGTCGAGATGAATATCGGCCGTGTGTACGAATCGAAATGCCATTCGGCCTCCGCCAGCAAAAGAGGTGTTCCGAGCTTCGACAGAAATTGCAACGAGGGCGCTGCAGCGCCCCGTTACACTTCAGCTAATTTCTCGCTCGCGGATTCGCCGGCCACCAACAAGCCGTCTTGGGACCGTAACACTCCTTTGGCAACCAAATCGGCGACCCCAGCTGAAATCAGCTGCCTTAATTGTGCGCTTGTGGCTTTGAAGCCCAGCATCCTGGCAACGCCTGTGGCGATTTCTTCCTCTGTCGCACCGAGGTTGGATTTCACGACTTCCATAGCGCCTTGGGCGACCTCGTCCTGCGCAATCATTTCGGGCTTGCGCAATCCAGCGGACACGACCCCACTGCGATCCCTGAGACGAACAGGAACACCTGGCTTGAAGCAGAAGTTGCCTCGACGGGCTACTGAACCACCTCTCTGTGCTATGCTTACCCCCCGCTCGATTGCATCCTGAATCCTGCCACCGGCCCGCTGCAGACCCCAGGCGTCCCGAATACGCGAAACTATTTCGTCGACATGGATTGGCGTTTCTGTAGCCACGACCTGCTCGACCAGTCCGGCCATGATTCCGCTGGGCGTCTCGTGGAGTTCGAACGATCCCGGTCGCTTTAGTTCGGCCTCTTCGTAGGCTCGATTGGGTGTCTCGGATCCGTTTGTGCTTTCGAGACCGATTTCCGTCACGTTGCCTCGGTCGACCGTAACAACCTGCACGGCTACAGCTCGATTTCTCTGGACCCCCAATTCGGCCCGCTCATCGAGTTCTTTTCTGGCGGCCTCAATCGCTAGTATGGTTCGCTCCAGCTGCTCACGAG
>NZ_RZRK01000538.1:0-4269 GCF_003997835.1 Mesorhizobium sp. M7A.F.Ca.CA.004.12.1.1 | reverse complement strand
GAAATACACCGAGGACAAGGCGACCGTCGTGCTCATCACCGACGGGCTCGAAACATGCGGCGGCGACCCTTGCGCGCTTGGCAAGGAGCTCGAGGCATCCGGCGTCGACTTCACCGCCGATGTCGTCGGTTTCGGCCTGACCGCCGATGAGGGCCGGCAGATCGCCTGCCTCGCCGACAACACCGGCGGCAAATACATCCAGGCCTCCGACGAGAAGGCGCTGCAGGAGGCGCTTGCCGAGACCGTGGCGGCGCCGGTGCCGGAACCGGCACCCGCTCCGGCACCGGAGCCAGCGCCCGCACCGGAGCTGGCCAAACCGGACTTCAATTTCCAGCCGATAGCAGTGCTTGCCGAGGGCGGCGATCCCGTCACCGACGGCAACGCCTGGGAAATCTACAAGGCGAAACCCGACGGTACGCGCGGCGACTACGTCAGCACCGAATACGGCGCCTACAAGGCCAATCTGGAACTGGGCGACTATATCGTCGTGGCCAGTGACGGCCAGGCGAAGACCGAGCAGAAGGTCAAGATCGAGGCAGGCCAGGTCTACAAGCCTCTCTTCAACTTGAATGCCGGCACGCTCATCATCCATCCGCGACCGAGCGAGGGGGCGGATGTCGTCGATGGCGCGGCTGTCGTCATCGACTATCCTGGTGCCGACATGCCCGCCACCTTCTATGGGACGACGAAAGCCGTGTTGCCGGCCGGCGACCAGAAGGTGACTGTCACGATCGGGCAGGGCGTGGCTACCGAGACGATTCCGCTGGCTGCCGGCAAGACCGTGGAAAAGGACATGGTTGCCGGTGTTGGCCATGTCGTTGCCAATGCTTACTATGCTGCGGGCGGCGACAAGGCGGACGGTTCAGGCATCGGCTTCAAGGTGCTCAAGGCAAAAAAGAAGATCGATGGAACCAGGGACGAGGTGACCTATGCCTACGGACCCGACAGCAAATTCGATCTGCCGCCCGATGACTATGTGTTGATTGCGACGGTTGATCTCGCCGTCGTCGAGCAGCCGTTCACCGTCAAGGTGGGCGAATTTCAGGATCTGAAGGTCGCAATGAATGCCGGCGTGCTGGCGATCACCGCGCCCGGAGCCTCGAAGATCGAGATTTTCGAGGCCAAGAAGGACATCAACGGCAACCGCAAGTCGCTTGGCTATGCATTCGACCAGAAGTATCAGGCAGCGATCCCGGCGGGCGACTACGCCGTGGTTTCGGAGAAATCCGACAACAGTTCGAAAGAAGGCAACGTGACGGTCAAGGCCGGCGAGCGAGCCGAGCTAACCGTGCAATAGAATCGTATGCACAACCGCAAGAGGGCGGCCATGTGCCGCCCTTTTTCATGAACGACGCAGAACTGCCGTCAAGCGGTGCCGAAGGCGCTGGCGCCATGGTCGGCGCGGCCGACCAATTGCCGGAAGCCGGCAAACAGTTCGCGGCCGAAGCCGAACTCGTTGCCGATAAGATCGGCATCCGCCGTCCGGCGCAAGGCGAACTCCCCGGCCGGCACCAGGACTTCGAGTGTGCCGGCTTCGGCGTCGAGCCGGATGATGTCGCCTTCGTGGATCCTGGCGATAGGACCCTCCTCGACCGCTTCCGGCGTCACATGGATCGCCGCCGGCACCTTGCCGGAGGCGCCCGACATGCGCCCGTCGGTGACCAGCGCGACGCGCTGGCCGCGATCCTGCAGGATGCCGAGCACGGTGGTCAGCTTGTGCAGTTCCGGCATGCCATTGGCCTTCGGCCCCTGGAAGCGGATGACGGCGATGAAATCACCGGTCAGCGTGCCTGCCTTGAACGCATCGTTCAGCCCTTGCTGGCTGTCGAAGACCCTGGCCGGCGCCTCGATGATACGCCGCTCCGGCTTCACCGCGGAAGTCTTGATGACGGCGTGGCCGAGATTGCCTGACAGCACCTTCAGGCCGCCGGTCGCCTGGAATGCCTTGTTGAACGGCGCCAGCACTTTTTCGTCGCCGCTTGCCTTCGGCGAGGCCTCGCGCACCACGCTGCCGTCGGCGCCGAGCTTTGCCTCGACCGCATAGGGCCGCAGGCCTTCGCCCCACACCGTCTGCACATCCTCATGCAGGATGCCTTCGTCGAGCAGTTCGCGGATCAGGAAGCCGAGCCCGCCGGCGGCGTGGAAATGGTTCACGTCGGCGAGGCCGTTCGGATAGACCCGCGCCAGCAGCGGCACGGCTTCCGAAAGGTCGGAAATATCCTGCCAGGTGATGGCTATGCCGGCCGCCGCCGCCATGGCGATCAGGTGGATGGTGTGATTGGTCGAGCCGCCGGTGGCGTGCAGGCCGACGATGCCGTTGACGATCGAGCGCTCGTCGATCATCCGGCCGACAGGCGTATAGGCGTTGCCGAGCGCGGTGATCGCCAGCGCCCGCTTCGTCGCCTCGCGGGTCAGCGCCTCGCGCAGCGGCGTGCCGGGGTTGACGAAGGAAGCGCCCGGCGTGTGCAGGCCCATGATCTCCATCAGCATCTGGTTGGAATTCGCCGTGCCGTAGAAGGTGCAGGTGCCCGGCCCATGATAGGATTTGGACTCGGCTTCCAGCAGTTCGGCGCGCCCGGCCTTGCCCTCGGCGTAGAGCTGGCGGACCTTGGCCTTCTCGTCATTGGGCAGGCCGGTCGTCATCGGTCCGGCCGGAATGAACACCGCCGGCAGATGGCCGAAGGTGAGTGCCGCGATGACCAGCCCCGGCACGATCTTGTCGCAGACGCCGAGATAGACGGCGGCGTCGAACATGTTGTGCGACAGGCCGATCGCGGCGGCCATGGCGATCACGTCGCGCGAAAACAGCGACAACTCCATGCCGGGCTGGCCCTGGGTGACGCCGTCGCACATGGCCGGCACGCCGCCGGCCACCTGGGCAATGCCGCCGGCTTCGCGCGCCGCGTCCTTGATCAGCGCGGGGAAGGTCTCGAACGGCTGATGCGCCGACAGCATGTCGTTGTAGGAGGTGATGATGCCGAGGTTCGGCACCTTGTCGGCGCCCAGCGCGAGCTTTTCCGAGGGGCTGCACACCGCAAAGCCGTGGGCGAGATTGCCGCACGACAGCACAGCCCGGTTGGCGGTGCGGTTCGATGCCTCGGCGATGCGGCCGAGATAACGCTCGCGGCCTGGCTTTGAGCGCTGGCGGATGCGTTCGGTGATGGCTTCGATGTCGCGTCTGGCGGTCATGGCGGTCGGTCCTTTCAGGCGAGGTCCCGGAAACATCCTCCCGCCGTTTGCCGGGACCAGAGTAAATCGAGATTCAGGGGGCCCAGAAAACCTCTACGGGCTTATGCGCTGCGTCGAGCACGGCACGGATTGGCTTTCGCGGCCCGGGCGCCACCGCGCCGTCGAAGGCGATACGCTTGTCCTCACCCTCTATGTGCAGCGCGATGAAGCCGGCTTCGACGATGCGCGCCAGCGACAGGGTCAGCCGCGGCTCGCCCGCACTTGCCGCATGAACCGGCAGCACGATCCTGTCGGAAGACGGGTCGAGCAGCGTCGCCAGATCGTCGGCATCGGGAAAGAACGAGGCGGTGTGGCCGTCCGGCCCCATGCCGAGCACGACGACATCGAGCGGCCATGGCAAGGACCGGAGCGCTGCATCATCGGACGAGGCCGCATCCTCGATGCTGGTGGCTTCGTGATAGAGCGGCACGAAACGAGCCGCCTTGGCCGCGTTCTGCAACAGATTGGCGGTCACCAGCCCGGCATTGGAGCGTGGCGAGGAGGCCGGCACGAAACGCTCGTCGACCAGCGTCACGATCACCTTGTCCCAGGCGATGGGTATCGCTGAAAGGGCGGCGAAGAATTTTGCCGGCGTGGTGCCGCCGGAGACGGCGAGCAACCCCGTGCCGCGCTCGGCGATCGCCTTGGTCAGTCTGCCTGCAGCATGATCTGCAAGGGCGGCCGCCAGTTCCTGGCGCCCGGCGAAGCCGTTCCAGCTGTAGGCGGCGCTGTTCAATTGCTCTCGTGCCATGTCCGCCCGTCACGCTCGATCAGTGCTATCGAGGCCGATGGCCCCCAGGTGCCCGCCGTGTAGCCCTGCGCCTCCTGCCTGGCACTTTCCCAGGCATTCTGGATCGGGTCGATCCATTTCCACGCCGCCTCGACTTCGTCACGGCGCATGAACAGGGTCTGGTTGCCACGGATGACGTCCATGATCAGCCGCTCATAGGCGTCCGGTGCGCGGCCGTCGAAGGACTGCGCAAAACTCATGTCGAGCGAGATCTGGCGCAGCCGCATGCCGCCCGGACCCGGATCCTTGAT
>NZ_RZRK01000537.1:0-4273 GCF_003997835.1 Mesorhizobium sp. M7A.F.Ca.CA.004.12.1.1 | reverse complement strand
GTCCGGCGCCGATCAGGCCATAGAGACCGACGATCTCGCCGGCGCGAACCGTCATCGAGACATTTTCGAAGCCCTTGCCGGACAGGCTCCTCGCCTCGAGGATCGCGGCGCCCGGCGTGAAATGCTCCTTGTGATAAACCTGCTCGATCGAGCGGTTGATCATCATTTTGACCAGCTCGGCATCGTTGGTCTCGGCGATGTTGCGGGTGCCGACCAGCGTGCCGTCGCGCAGCACGGAAACACGGTCGGCGAGTTCGAACACCTCCTCCATGCGATGGCTGATGTAGATGATCGTCACGCCTTCGCCCTTCAGCCGGCGGATCAGGGTGAAGAGCTGGTCGGCCTCCTTGCGGGTGAGGTAGGCGGTCGGCTCGTCGAAGATCAGGAATTTGGTGCCGCGCACGGTGGCGCGTGCGGCAGCAATCAGCTGCTGTTGGCCGATAGTGAGGTCGCCCAGCGTGACATGCGCCGGCAGGTCGAAGCCGAGATCGTCGATGATGGTCTGCGCTTGCCTGACCATGGCACGCTGCTGCAGGATGCCGAAGCGCGAATTCTCCTCGCCGAGGAACATGTTGGCGGCGACCGTCAGGTGGCGGCACAGCACGACTTCCTGGTGCACGGCATTGATGCCGAGCGCCATCGCCTCATGCGGCGTCGCCAGGGCAGCCGGCTGGCCCTCCCAGGCGATCTCTCCGGAGGTGCGCGGCATGACGCCGGTCAGAAGCTTGATGAGCGTGGATTTGCCGGCGCCGTTCTCGCCGACGATGGCGTGGATCTCACCGGACTTGAAGGCGAGGTCGACCGGCTTCAGCGCGTGGGTGCCGGGATAGCGCTTCTCCAGCCCGCGCAATTCGAGGATGGTCCGCCCCGGTTCCAGCACAGGGGCCGGATGCAGTTCCTGCGCCGTCGATGTCATGACAATCCTCCCAGATTGGCCTCACGATTGGCACGCGGCGAGACAAGGATATGTCTCGAAAACAGCCTAGCCTACGCTTATGGATTGCCAAGCCGTTTGTGCGGCAGCTTGTCTCCGGGGCGAGGTGCCCCGGAGACCATTGCGGATGCGACGGCTCAGAGCTTCGGATTGAGCAGCGCGTCGATCTTGGGGTCTTTCATGTTGTCCTTGGTCACCAGATTGGCGCCGGTGTCGACATTGGCTTCGACCTTCTCGCCCTTGGAAGCGGCGAGTGCGGTCTTGATGCCGTCATAGCCCATCCGGTACGGATCCTGGACGACGAGGGCGGAAATGACGCCGTCGTTGAGGAACTTGATCAGCTTCTCGTCGCTGTCGAAACCGACCAGCGCCAGCTTGCCGCCAAGGCTGTTTTCCGCGACAGCCTGACCGACGCCCTGCGCCATGATCAGGTTGGAAGCGAAGATGCCCTTGAGGTTCGGGTTGGCGGTGATCAGGTCGGTGGCGATGTTGAGGCCGGTGGTGGCCTGGCCGTCGGCATATTTATCGGCGACCAGCTTGAGGCCCGGATATTTGGCGGCCAGCTGTTCGGTGAAGCCCTGCTTGCGCTGTTCGAGCGAGCCGGCGCCCGGCGCGTTGGTGATCAGGGCGACGTCGCCCTCGATCTTGCCGCCGTTGGCGGCGCCGATGGCGGCTGCGAGGCCGTCGGCAGCGACGCGGCCGCCCTGGACGTTGTCGGTGGTCAGGAACGAGGTGAAGGCCTTGGAGTCGGCGCCGGAGTCGATGCCGATGACCTTGACCTTGGCAGCGGCTTCATCGATCGGCTTGCCAAGCGCCTTGAACTCGGTCGGCGCAATGACGATCGCCGCCGGGTTGCTGGCAACGGCGTTCTCGAGGATCGAGACCTGGCCGTTGACGTCGGTTTCAGCCTGGGCACCGAGTTCCGGCACGTTGACGCCGAGATCCTTGCCGGCCTTGCGGGCGCCGGCCAGAACGATCTGCCAGTAGAACGACGTGGTGTCCTTGACGATGATCGGAATGGTGACGTCCGCCGCCGAAACCGGCGCCGAATGCATGACGCCGGCGAGCATCGAAGCTGCTGCCAGCGCCATGACGGCGCGGCGGTTGAGAATGCTGGTCACGAATTTCATGAGGTTTCCTCCCTAAGTCGCCCGGTGAACGATACGGAAGCTCCGTCCGGATAGGCGTGATCCAAAACAGAACTTTATCAATAAAAAACAATTGCCATGTTTTGATAATGCATCGAACAGATCGATGCAAGCGCTGTTTGATCAGTCCTTGCGAGGCCTGGCAGAGGCAAATCCACCGCGCTGCTCCCCATTGGCGCCGTCGCACTTCCGTTCCGTTCCGGGAACGTATGGAATATTAATTCCATCATTTCGTCAATATAGAATGTCCATTCCTTCGTGTGACCGCAAGAATATGGAGTTTCACACCAGCTCCTGCACCAGCGTGTGGGGACGATATCTGGCGTATTCCGTCTCCGGCACGTCGATGTCGAGCAGTTGGAGGTTGCGCGTCAGGTTCGCCAGCTTGGCGGTGCCGGTCAGCACGGTGGCGACGGCAGGTTCATGCAAGGGGAATTGGAACGCTGCGGCGGCGAGCGGATAGCCACCCTCGGCGGCGATCCTTTCCATTGCGCCGACGCGGTCGAGCACGTCATGGCTGGCAGGGCGGTAGTCGAAATGTGCGCCTTGCACCGGCCCGGTCGCCAGGATACCGGAGTTGAACACGCCGCCAATGACCAAGGAGGTCTGCCGCGCCCGGCATAGGGGCAGCAACTCCGCTTCGGCGCTGCGGTCGAGCAAGGAATAGCGGCTGGCGAGCAGGATGCAGTCGAGCGGCGCCTCGCGCATCACGTCCAGACAGATCTGCACTTCGTTGACGCCAAGCCCATAGGCGGAAATGACGCCGGACCGTTTCAGCTCTTCAAGTGCCTTGAGGCCGCCGTCCATCAGGTCGCGAAAGTGCAGCTTGGTCTTCTCGACACCATGGGTGTAGGCGCCGATGTCGTGGACAAACAGGATGTCTATCCTGTTTAGGCCAAGCCGCGCATAGCTGAATTCGACCGACCGCATGATGCCGTCATAGGAATAGTCGTAGTCGAGCGCGAAGGGCAGCGGATCGACATAGGAGTGATCGGGAACCTGATCGTCCGGCACCGGGCGGAACAGCCGGCCGACCTTGGTCGACAGCACATAGGAATCGCGCGGCTTGTAGCGCAGGAAGTCGCCGAAGCGGCGCTCCGACAGTCCGAAACCGTAGAAGGGTGCGGTGTCGAAATAGCGCAGGCCGGCATCCCAGGCGCCCTGCAGCGTCTCCATCGCCGCTTCGCGCGAACAGGCGCGGTAAAGGCCGCCAAGTGCAGCGCCGCCGAAGCTGACCTCGGTGACTTCCAGCGCTGTCTGGCCGATGCGGCGTCTTTCCATGCACAACCTCCCCGTTGCCCGCCGCTGACCGGCGCGCAGTCTACTTTACATCAGTAAAATCTAAAGTGTTGCGCCCAGATGCCAGGGCACGAACTCGTTGTCGCCGTAGCCGAAGTCCTCGCTCTTGGTCTTGCGGCCGGAAGCCGTCTCGACGATCAGTTCGAAGATCTCGCGACCCATGCCGGCGATGGTCTTTTCACCCGAGGCGATGACGCCGCAATTGACGTCCATGTCCTCTTCCATCTGGTGGTACATGGTGGAGTTGGTGGCGACCTTGATCGACGGCGTCGGGCGGCAGCCGAAGCATGAGCCGCGGCCGGTGGTGAAGACGATGACGTTGGCGCCGCCCGCCACCTGGCCGGTCGCCGAAACCGGGTCGTAGCCGGGCGTGTCCATGAACACGAGGCCGCTGCCAGTGACTTTTTCGGCGTAGCCGAAGACGCCGTTGAGGGGCGTCTGACCGCCCTTGGCGACCGCGCCGAGCGACTTCTCCAGGATGGTGGTGAGACCGCCGCGCTTGTTGCCGGGCGAGGGGTTGTTGTCGATCGAGGCGCCATGCTTGGCGACGTGGTCCTCCCACCATTTCACGAAACCGTCGAGCTTCTGCGCAATCTCAGGCGTTGCCGCGCGATAGGCAAGCAGATGTTCGGCGCCGTAGATCTCCGTGGTCTCGGAGAGGATGCCGATGCCGCCGACGCCAGCCAGGATATCGACAGCCGCGCCCAGCGCCGGATTGGCCGTGATGCCCGACATGCCGTCGGAGCCGCCGCATTGCAGGCCGACGACGATCTCGCTGACCGGGATCGGCTCACGCTTCAGCTGGCCGACTTCCTCGGCGATCTCGGCCAGCACGCCCATCGCCTTTTCCACCGATTTGCGCGATCCGCCGGCGTCCTGGATGTTGAAATGG
>NZ_RZRK01000536.1:0-4274 GCF_003997835.1 Mesorhizobium sp. M7A.F.Ca.CA.004.12.1.1 | reverse complement strand
GCCTCGCGCTTGCCGCGGCGGTCGCCGGAGACGCCGGTGACCAGCGTCTTGTAGTCCTCGAGATCGCCGTCATAGGGGTTGACCGCGCCGTCCTTGACCAGCCACAGGCGGTCGGCGGTTGCCTCCAGCAGATGGCGATCATGCGAGATCAGGATCACGGCGCCGGGAAACTCGTTCAGCGCATGGATCAGCGATTCGCGGCTATCGATGTCGAGATGGTTTGTCGGTTCGTCGAGGATGAACAGGTTTGGCCCCTCGAAGGCCGACAGCCCCATCAGCAGCCGCGCCTTCTCGCCGCCCGACAGATCCTTGGCGGCGGTGTTCATCTTCTCGGTCGTGAGGCCGAACTGGGCGACGCGGCCGCGCACCTTCGATTCCGGGGCCTCCGGCATCAGCCGGCGGACATGCTCGTAGGCGTTTTCGTCCGGCCGGAGGTCGTCGAGCTGGTGCTGGGCGAAGATCGCCACCTTCAACCCGGGCGCCACCGTCATGGTGCCACTCTCCTGCTTGAGCCGGCCGGACAGCAATTTGGCGAAGGTCGACTTGCCGTTGCCGTTGGCGCCGAGCAGCGCGATGCGGTCGTCGGCGTCGATGCGCAGCGTCATCTTCTTGAGGATCGGCTGACCCTCGGTGTAGCCGACATTGACGTTGTTCAGCGCCACGATCGGCGAGGCCACCGTCTTCACCGGCTCGGGGAAGGAGAACGGCCGCACCGAATCGTTCACGAGGGCCGCGATCGGTTTCATCTTCTCCAGCGCCTTGATGCGCGACTGCGCCTGTCTCGCCTTGGAGGCCTTGGCGCGGAACCGCTCGACGAAGGATTCCATGTGCTTGCGCGCGGCCTCCTGCTTGACCCGGCCCTTCTCCTGCAATTCCTTCTGCTCTGTATATTGACGCTCGAACTGGTCGTAGCCGCCGCGCCAGAAGGTCAGCTTCTTCTGGTCGAGGTGGACGATCGAATTGACGGCGCGGTTGAGCAGGTCGCGGTCGTGCGAGATCAAAAGCACGGTGTGCGGATATTTCGAAACGTAGTTTTCCAGCCACAGCGTGCCTTCGAGATCGAGATAGTTGGTCGGCTCGTCGAGCAGCAGCAGGTCGGGCTCGGCAAACAGCACCGCAGCAAGCGCCACGCGCATGCGCCAGCCGCCGGAGAAGGACGAGGCCGGACGCCGTTGCGCAGCGTCGTCGAAGCCGAGGCCGGCGAGAATGGTGGCGGCGCGGGATTCGGCTGAGTGCGCGTCGATATCGGCCAGCCGCATATGGATGTCGGCGATGCGGTGCGGATCGGTCGCCGTCTTTTCTTCTTCGAGCAGCGCCGTGCGTTCGAGATCGGCCTTGAGCACGATCTCGATCAGCGCGTCCTCGGTGCCCGGCGCTTCCTGCGCCACCTGGCCGATGCGGGTGCTCTTCGGCAGGCTGATCGAGCCTGTCTCGGACGGGAAATCGCCGGTGATGGCCTTGAACAGCGTCGTCTTGCCGGTACCGTTGCGGCCGACAAGGCCGGCCTTGGTGCCGGCCGGCAAGGTCAGCGAAGCATGGTCGAGAAGCAGGCGTCCGGCCATGCGGAGCGATAGGTCGTTGATGATCAGCATGGCCGCGCTTTTGCACCGGACATCAACGCTTCGCAAGGCCTTGCCGGCCAGTTGGCCGCACAAGGCCTCGAAACGACGCCAGCGAGGGCGTCGTCAAAGCAGCCGAACAGTGGCTTGCCTGCTCTCAGGCAGTCGCCTTGCGCTTCGTTGCCTTGGCGACAGCGGCCGGCGCTGCTGCCGGCTTGCGGCCAAGTCCCGTCGACTTTGCCAGCGCCGATCGCGTCGCCGAGTAGTTTGGCGCAACCATCGGATAGTCCGGCGGCAAGCCCCATTTGGCCCGATAATCGTCCGGGCTCAGGCCGTAGTCGGTCCGCAGATGCCGCTTGAGCGACTTGAACTTCTTTCCGTCCTCAAGGCAAATGATGTAGTCGGGAAACACCGACTTCTTCGGATTGACTGCCGGAACCAGGTTTGGAGTTTCCGCGACAACTGCACCAGCGAGCTTGCGAACCGAAGCACTGACGCTGGCAATCAACTCAGGCAGGCCGGCAGCAGGAAGCGGATTGTTGCCTACATAGGCCGAGACAATATCGGCCGTCAGCTCGATAACGGTCTTATCATCGATATTTGACAATTCTTTCACCTTATTTGCGACAAAATCCTCCACCCCAGCGAAGACTTGTGTCGATGTATCTCTTTAACCGCGTCCCCCAACGGACCGCCAAGTCTCATAAAAGAATGAAGAATCGGCAAAAATAGCATTCATGCGAAATCGACGCCGTGCAAATTAGAAAATCTAATACTTGGAACCAGCAGACTTAGCGGCAGGACTTTCGTCCAATATCTCCAGAATACGCTTCCAGCGGGCGCAACGCGCGAAATCCTTTTGTTCTATCGCCTTTTCGGCCCTCATCGCGGCGTAGAGCGGTGCCTCGGCGCCGAATTCGTCGATCAGCCAATGCGCTTCCTGATTGGCCAGACGCTCATTCTCGTCAAACATGGTTTTCGACCTCCGAACGTTCCACACCGACCGCGACACAACTGCCGATGACGAGGATGGCTCCGACAATGGCCGTCACCGTCAGCCGTTCGCCGGACAAGGTCAAAAGCAGGGTCGAGGCGATCGGCGTGAGATAGGCGACCACCGCGACCCTGTCGCTGCCTTCAAGCTTCAAGGCGCGCGACCAGAAATAGTAGCCCAGGCCCATCGGACCGGCGCCGAGATAAAGGCCGAGGGCCAGGTCCGCGCCGACGGGCCAGGTGAAACCGTCGCGAGCGCACCACAGAAACATCAAAGCGACGCCAATCAAAGACGATGGCAGCAACAGGCGATCCGCTGGAGTGGCCACCCGTCCCACCATGAGCGAATAGAAGGCCATGCACAGCGCTGACCCGAATGCGGCGAGATAGCCGACCAGATCGCCCTCGAACCAGGATTGGTTGCGCCCTCCCGAAATCACCAGTGCAACGCCGATGAAGCCCACCACCGCGGCGAGACCCAACAGTGCCGGACGCCGCGGATTTTCCAAGGCAATGACTGCCGCCGCGACCATCAGCGGCCAGGTGTAGGCCACCAGATTGGCCTCGATCACCGGCATCGAAGCGAAGGCGATGTATTGCAGCACCATGGTGCCGACCAGGCCGATGAAGCCGATCGCGAGAGAGATGAGCGCCGCCCCGGCGGTGACCGGTGCTACTCTTTCGCGGCTCATCAATCGGATGGCGGCGAAGACGAGTGCTGCGCCTGCAAATTGCAGGAACTGGACCTGCGAAACCGGTTGGCTGGCCAGCAGGGATTTGCCGACCAGGGCATTGGTGGACCACAACGCCACCGCACCGGCAGCGAAGACCAACGCGGATATCGAGCCGGATCCCTGCCGAAACAATCGGCATGGGACTCTATGTTGCTGTTCGACCATGATCCTGTCCGAAAACCGGTTCCGACTTTTCGGGGTCATGGTTCATTACCATGATTCCCTGGCGCCGCCCGGAACCGGTGCCTCGACGGCGGTGGGCACGGGATGCTCCGCCTCGAACCGACGATAGGCCGGCAGCTGATTGGTCCAGACATCTTCGGCCAGTTCGCTGACCCACTCACGGTCGTGGTCGTTGTCGGCGGCGAGATAGAACATTCTGTTATCGTCGACATAGGGTTTGGCCACCGAGCGCTGGTTGAGCACCAGCGTGACGCGCTCGCCGAACCGGATCGGAGCGGTGCGATGCAGGACGCCCAGGAATTGGCCGAGCGTCGCGTAGTTCATCTTGTGATCGATGCGCATGACACTGTTGCGCGGGATCTCGCGGCCGGCTTCGAGAATGGCGCGGCCGGTTTCGGAGTCGTCGCAGAAGATTTCGAGATGGCCGCCGACCAGCGGATTGCTGATCGACAGCGGAATGAGCTCGGTCACCGGAACGCCATCGCAATGCCACTCCACGGCGCCGTCGTTGGGATTCATGAAGGTGACCGTCGAGCCGACGATCGACAGCGGATAGGGCTCCAGCTTGGTGCCCGTCATGTCGGACAGCCGCTCCAGGCGCAGCTTGTCATGCAGCAATTCCTTGATCTCGGGGATGAAACGGTCGGCCCCGGTGATGAAGGTCAGATCGAGGTGCTTGTGCACGGCATGGCTGGCCTTGAGCTTCAGGGCAGCCTCCTCGATAGCTGCAAGCAGTGCCGGGTCATAGCCGTGCAGATATTGCGCGACACCGAAACTCGACACTTTCCAGGCGGTTTCATGGCCG
>NZ_RZRK01000535.1:0-4274 GCF_003997835.1 Mesorhizobium sp. M7A.F.Ca.CA.004.12.1.1 | reverse complement strand
GCGCGGCGCCTTCGGCGATCTTCTCCTGTTCGCCGAAGGCGCCGCGCAACAGCGTCATGAACACACCCACCGGGCTTTCGCCGACCATGAGGATGATGATCGCGCCCATCAGCAGCGCCACGCCGATGGCGATCACCTGGCCGGAAACGGCACGCAAATGGTCTGTCATGATGCGGTCTCCGCGGCGAATTCCGGCACGGCCACGCCTGCCATCATCATGCCGATGCGCTCCTCGTCGGCCTCGTCGCCGGCGACCTCGCCCATGATCCGCCCGTTGAACATCACCAGGATGCGGTCGGCAAGGGCGGCCAGTTCGTCGAGCTGCACGGAAATCAGCAGGATTGCGCGGCCGGCGGCGCGCTGGCGCATGATCTCGTCATGAATGGCCTCCTGGGCGCCGATGTCGACGCCGCGCGTCGGCTGGTCGATCAGCAGGAAATCGGCGCCGTTGGTGAATTCGCGCGCCAGAACGACCTTCTGGATGTTTCCCCCCGAAAGCCGCTTGACCGCATCACCGGCTCCGCGCGCGCGAATATCGAAGCTCTTGATCAGCGTTTCGGCGTTTTGATTTATGGCATTCCAGTTGAGCATGCCGGCGCGGCTCCATGGGGCGCGGTGCTGGCGGCCCATCAGGGTGTTGGCTGCTATCGAAGCGTTGCGATCGACCCCGCGCACCATGCGGTCGCCTGGAACATGGGCGAGGCCTGCCTGGCGGATCGCGGCGGGGGAGAGCGCGGTGAGATTCCGGCCCTTCAGCCACGCCCCGCCATGGCTTGCCGGTCGCAAGCCCGAAAGCACTTCCGCCAGCTCCGTCTGTCCATTGCCGGCCACACCCGCGATCCCCACCACCTCGCCGGAGCGGACGGTGAAGCTGGCATCGCGAAGAGCCGGCAGCAGGCGATCGTCGCGCGCCCACAGATCCTTGACTTCGAGCACCACGTCGCCGTGCAGCGAAGCGCGCGGCCGGCGGTCGAAGCTCACCTCGCGGCCGACCATCATGTGCACCAACTCGTCCTTGCTGAGCTCGGCCGTCGGCCGGGTCGCCACCTTCCTGCCGTTGCGCAGCACCGTCACCGTGTCGGACACTTCCATCACCTCTTCCAGGTGATGCGAAATGAAGATCACCGTCATGCCTTCGGCCACGAAGCTGCGCAGTGTCTGGAACAGTTCACGGCTTTCCTGCGGCGTCAGCACGGCGGTCGGTTCATCGAGGATGATGGTGCGCGCGCCGCGCACCAGGACCTTAAGGATTTCGATGCGTTGCTCTATGCCGACCGAGAGCAGCCCGACGCGCTCGGTCGGATCGACCTGCAGGCCGAAGCGCTTCGACAGGTCGCGCGTGCGCGCAATTTGTGCGGCGTGGTCGATCAGGCCATGGCGACGGATTTCCATACCGAGAAAGACGTTGTCGGCAACCGAGAGCGAGGGAACCAGCTTGAAATGCTGGTGAACCATGCCGAGGCCGGCCTTTATCGCCACGGACGGATCGGCGATCACGATCTCTTCACCGTTCAGCCGGATCGAGCCTTCGTCCGGCTGCAAGAGGCCGAACAGGATGTTCATCAGCGTCGTCTTGCCAGCACCATTCTCGCCGATGATGGCGTGGATCTCGCCGCGGCGGACCGCAAGGTCGATGCCGTCATTGGCGACGAATGCGCCAAAACGCTTGGTGATGCCAGTCAACTCGACGGCTATCGCGGCATTGCTGTGGAGGGTCGGCGACCCCGGCGTGTTCGACAACGTGGCTCTCGCAGATTGGACACTGATCCGCCGCGGCAAGCCGCGGCGGATCAGTGTAGCGCTTTCTTGGGAGGGAGGCGCTGTTGTTGGCTTACTTTGCCTTGGCGATCACGATCTTGCCGTCGACGATGCCCTTTTTGATCTCGTCCAGCTTGGCGGTCACGTCAGCGGGGATCTTTGGGGCAATATCATCGCAGACCTTGACCTCGACACCGCCCGAGGCGAGGTCGAAAGTGCGGGTGCCGGCGGTGATCTTGCGGCCCTCGACCTCATCCTTGATCAGCGTGTAGACGGCGATGTCGCCGCGCTTCAGCATGCTGGCGAGCACATTTCCGGGAGCCGAGCCGCACATGTCGATGTCGACGCCGATCGAATATTTGTCGACCGCGGCACTTGCCTGCATCACGCCTTCACCCGTCGGGCCGGCGACGTTGTAGACAATGTCGGAGCCTTGGCCGTAAAGCGCCTGGGCAAGTTCGCTTCCCTTGGCCGGGTCGTCGAAGGTTCCGGCGAAGACGGAGTTTACCTTGACGTCGGGCGCGGCATATTTGGCGCCTTGCTCGTAGCCGCCCAGGAAGTTGCGGATCACCGGAATATCGCGGCCGCCGACAAAGCCGATCGCCTTGCCGTCGCCGATCTTGTCGAAGGCGGTGCCCTTGGCTTCGATCATGCCGGCAAGTGCACCGGCCACGAAGGATCCCTGCTCCTCGGCGAAATTGGCGTAGATCATCTTGGGGTTGTCGAGGACGCCATCGATAAACACGAAGCGCTGGTCGGGATATTCGGCGCTGACCTTTTGCAGCGAGTCCACCAGCTCCCAGCCCATCACGAAGATGAGGTCGTACTGCTTGCCCTTGGCAAGATTCTCGAACTGCTGCTGGTAGTCGAGCGCGCGATTGCCGGTGTCGACAAGCTTGAGGTCGATGCCGAAATCGGTCTTGGCCTTGTTGAGGCCGTTGACGATCGAAACGCCAAAACCCTGTGCGAAATACCCCGAGATGGCGGCCACGGAAACCTTGGCCTGTGCGGCGGCCGGTCCGAACGAAATGGCAAGCATCGTGCCGGCCAGAAATAAACTCTTGAGCGCCCTTTTCATGTCATTCCCCTTCAGCTTTTTCCAGCTTTTGAAGCCACGCTTTGACCATCCCCACATATCGCCGTAACAACGGCGAGTTCGTTGATGGTCATATGAGTTTAGGAGCGGCTTAACAGGCTGTCAATCGTCATCCGATGCAGTTTTCTTGGCCCTTCGCCCACGTGCTCGACGTCTGCGCTTGACAAATGTCGACGGGCATAATTGTTGATACTCTAATGAGTTTCCATGAACGACGGGATGAAGGAAGCGAAACAATGCCGGCTGTGGTGGTCAGGAAATTTCTGGTTCAGGTCGAAGAGATATTCCATGAGGGCGGACCCCACGCGGCACGCCCGCTCAAGCGAGGCGCGGTCGTCGCGGTCATTGCCAACCCTTTTGCCGGACGCTACGTCGAGGAGATCACCGGCTTCATGGAAGACCTGAAGCCGCTCGGTCTCGATATGGCCCGGCGCCTGATCGACGCCATTGGTGAAGGCGGCCAGGCCATCGAAGGCTATGGCAAGGGTGCCATAGTCGGCGCCGCCGGCGAGCTTGAACATGGCGCGCTCTGGCACAATCCGGGGGGCTATGCGATGCGCGAACTGCTCGGCAATGCCAAGGCGATCGTGCCTTCGACCAAGAAGGTCGGCGGCCCCGGAACGCGCATCGACATCCCGATCACGCACATAAACGCCTCCTATGTGCGCAGCCATTTCGATGCGATCGAGATAGGCATTGCCGATGCGCCGCGCGGCGACGAAATGGCGGTCATCCTGGCGATGACCACCGGCGCACGCGTCCATGCACGGGTCGGCGGCCTTGCCGCCGCCGACATCAAGGGCGAGGACGGCTTGCGATGAACCCCGAAATCCGCCGCATCATCACCATCGTCGAGGAAACCCGGATCGAAGGCGGGCGGCCCGTCGATCCGCCGACGCGGCGTGCCGCAGCCATTGCGGTGATCCGCAACCCCTATGCGGGCACTTACGTCGAGGACCTGTCGGCACTGAGCGCCATAGGCGAAGCCTTGGGCGATATCTTGCCCAGGCGCGCGGTCGCTGCTCTGGGCATTGCCGGCTACCGGGTCGAGAGCTTCGGCAAGGCCGCCGCCGTCGGCGCCGATGGCGAGCTCGAACATGCCGCCGCCATCCTTCATCCAAAGCTCGGCGCCCCGTTCCGCGATGTGCTTGGCAAGGGCGCCGCGCTCATTCCTTCATCGAAGAAGCGCGGCGGCCTCGGCGTGTCGCTCGATATTCCGCTCGGTCACAAGGATGCGGCGCGGGTGCGCAGCCATTTCGACGGCATGGAGGTTCGTGTTCCCGACGCACCGCGTGCCGACGAGATCGTCGTTGCTATCGCCGTCACCGATTCCGGCAGGCCGCACCCGCGCGTCGGCGGGCTGACCAAGGACAAGATTGTCGGGATTGACGGCGTCGGCTGACCGTCAGGCAGGCAGGAC
>NZ_RZRK01000534.1:0-4284 GCF_003997835.1 Mesorhizobium sp. M7A.F.Ca.CA.004.12.1.1 | reverse complement strand
GCCATAAAATTCTCCTCCAAGGATCAGACGGCAGCCTCGGGTGCTGCGGCAAAACCGGCCAAGCCGGTTGCCGCGCCGAAAGCCGGCGACGCCACCGAGGCCGCGACCGATCTGTTCAAGTCGCCGGCGGATTCGAAGGGCGAGACGGCTAAGAAGAAATAGCGCCTTGCCGCAAGACGCCGATCAAAACCCCGCCGCGCCGGGGCTGTCCGCCCTGGGGGCCGCCGCGAGCGTTTTGTCGTCGCAACACGGCACCTTCGATTGCCAAAGCTGCGGTGCCTGCTGTTCCTATTCGGCCGAGTGGCCGCGCTTTTCCACCGAGGATGACGCACAGCTCGACCGTATCCCGGAAAAATATGTCGCATCTGACCTGTCAGGCATGCGCTGCGAGGGCGTGCGCTGCTCGGCGCTGTCCGGCGAGATCGGCAAGTCGACCGCTTGCGGCATCTACGACGTCCGGCCGGATGTCTGTCGCGCCTGCATGCCCGGCGACGAGGAGTGCCTGATGGCACGCCAGGCGCTCGGGTTACCGGTGTAGCCAATCTCCAATCGCCTCCGCTTGTGCGCCGACCCGCAGCCCGATACCTTCCTGGTTGGGTAGGGTGCCGGAGGAACCATCGTGAGCATCGAATTTCTGTTGACGTCCCTGATTGTCGTGGCTTCGCCCGGCACCGGCGTTCTCTACACGCTGAGCGCCGGCCTCTCGCGCGGTGCGCGAGCCAGCGTCATCGCCGCCTTCGGCTGCACGCTCGGCATCATCCCGCACATGGCCGCTGCCATCACTGGCCTGGCGGCGCTGCTGCACACCAGTGCGCTCGCCTTCGAGACGCTGAAATATCTCGGCGTCGCCTACCTGCTCTACATGGCCTGGAACACACTCAAGGAAAATGGTGGCCTCAGCGTCGACCAGGATGTGACGCCGCGTTCGGCCGGCAAGGTGATTGCCACCGGCATCCTCGTCAACGTGCTCAATCCGAAACTTTCGATCTTCTTCTTCGCCTTCCTGCCGCAATTCGTCAGCACCACGGAGCCCAACGCGCTGTCGAAGATGCTGGAGCTGAGTTCCGTCTTCATGCTTTTGACCTTCGTGGTTTTCGTCGGCTACGGCATCTTCGCCGCCTCGATCCGCAGCCACGTCGTCTCGCGGCCAATGGTGTTGACCTGGATGCGCCGGACTTTCGCCGGCGCCTTCGTCATGCTTGGCGCGAAGCTGGCGCTGGCGGATCGGTAGAGCCACGGGGAGCGGCTCAGTCTTGCTGATCCGCTCGCCTTGTTGCGCTGTTCCGGGCGATGCCCTTTGGGAAATTGCTCGGGCGCGCTACCCCTTCACATAGCCCATCGCTTCGACGATCCGCCCGTCGGTCACGCGCATGAGGTTGACGCCGCGCAGCGAATTGCCGTCGGCCATGAAATAGCGCCAGCGGATCGTTGCCCGGTCGCCGGCAACGAAGGTTTCCTCGACATCGAAGCGCGTGCCGGCCTGAGTCGCGATCGCCGTCCAAAGCCCGACGCACGCCGCTTGTCCGGCAAAACGAGCGCCGTCCGGCGCCGGCGCGGTGTTCTCGATCACGCAATCCTCAGCCACCAGTTCGGCGAGTGCCGAGGGATCATGGCGTTGGAATACGTCGTTGTAGCGCCGCATGATCTCGGCCGTCTGCTGGGACAGATCGTACGCGGTTGCGTCCATGACAAGCTCCTGTGTCATCTTCTTCCTCCTGGCTTCATTGGCCTTTGGTGGCTTCAACGAGCGTTGCCTTGAGGGTGATCTGAGACACGCCGGCAAGGGCCCGCGAGACGAGGCAGCCCGCCTTGGCGGACTGTGCAAGGCGCTCGAATTCATCTGCGGCGAGTCCTGCGGCCTCCACCTCGGTTTCGAGTTCGATACGGGTGATCGTCGGCCCGGCCGCGGTCGCGCCGAGATGCACCTTGGCGATCGTGTGGATATTGCGGGCAACATGGCCGGCGCCGCCCAGTATGGCGCTCAGCGCCATCGAGAAGCAGCCTGCATGCGCTGCGGCGATCAGCTCTTCCGGGTTGGTGCCCGGACCGTTCTCGAAGCGCGACGGGAAGGAATAGGCGCCTTCGAAGACGCCGCTGCCGAGCCGCAGCCGGCCCGCCCCTTCCTTCAGCGTGCCTTGCCATTTGGCCGAGGCTTCACGAATTGTCATTGTCGTTCTCCCTTGGTTTGAGGACTTGATGGGTCAGGCGCCGTCGATGATCACCTTCCCGAAGACGTCGCCCTGCTGGAAATAGCGGTAGGCATCGCCGGCCTCGGTGAAGGCGAAGACCTTGTCGATGACGGGCCGCAGGCGATGCTGCGAGACGGCGCGCAGCATGGCTTCGAGATTGGTCCGGTTGCCGACGAACAGGCGGCTGATGGTGGCGAGGCTGCGCTGGTAGAGTGCCGCCGGCAACTGGATCGATCCGCCTTTCGCATCCTGCAGCGTCAAGAGCACGATGTGCCCGTAAAGCGTGCTGGCGATCAGCGACTGGGCGAAGGTCGCCGGGCCACCGGTCTCGATGACGAGATCGATGCCGCCGGTCTGGTCGCGGACGGTCGCGCCCCATTGCGGCATATCCGATGTCGAAATCACCAGGTCGGCGCCCAGCGCCCGCAGCCTGTCGGCTTTCTCACCGCGCGAGGTGACGGCGGCGACATGGCAGCCGAGCAGCTTGGCGAACTGCAGTGCAAAGAGCGAGACGCCGCCCGAGCCGACGACCAGAACCCATTGGCCGGGCTTCGGAATTCCGGCGCCCGTCACGGCATTCCAGCCGGTCAGGCCGGCACAGGTCAGCGTTGCCGCCTCATGCCAGTCGAGATGATCGGGCAAGCGCACCGCCCATTGTTCGTCGAGAACGGCGTATTCGGTCAGCATGCCATCCAGCGTGCAGCCGAGTTGGTCGACGAGGCCGGCATGGATGCGGCCGTCGATCCATCGGGGGAATAGCTGCCGGTCACGCGGTCGCCTACGGCAAAGCGGGTGACGGTATCGCCGATGGCGACAATGTCACCGGCCCCGTCGCTCAGCGGACGCCTTGGCGCGGCGGCAGCGGATAGGTGCCGTTGAGGATCATCGTATCGCGCCGGTTGAGCGAGGTGGCGCGAACGCGCGCCACGATCTCATGCGGCCTCGGCTCCGGCTGCGCCGTGTCGCGCAGCATCAGGGGTTCGGTCCCAGACCCTTCGAGACGGTAGCTCCGCATGTCGTTCTCCCGAGAAATATATAGACTGGTCTACATATTATGTAGACCGATTGTCATATTTTGCGCAAGGCCTATAATGATTCCTGCTGACAGAGGTTGACATGGCCAACGACACCCGCACCCGCATACTCGAGACGACTGGGCTGCTGCTCAGGCAGCGCGGCTATCACGGCACCTCGCTCAACGACATATTGAGCGCCAGCGGCGCACCGCGGGGCTCGCTCTATTTTCATTTTCCCGGCGGCAAGGACCAACTGGTCATCGAGGTGACGCGGGCCAGCGTTGCCGACGTGACGGAGAGGCTGGGCGAAGCGCTGGCTGCCGAAAAGTATCCGGCGGTGGCTGTCCATCATATCTACCAGTCGGTGGGACGCATGCTGGAAGACAACCAGTTTTCGCTCGGCTGTCCGATCGCGCCTGTCGTGCTGGACTCGCCCACCGACGTGCCGGAACTGGCGGAGTTGTGCCGCTCGGCCTTCGAACAGTGGATAGGCCTGCTGCGGGACGCCTTCGTCAGGGCAGGGGTGCCCGAGCGCCGCGCGCATGCATTGGCACTGCTGGTCGAATCGTCGCTGGAGGGGCTGATGGTGATCGCCCGCGCCACCCACGACCGCGCCCCGGTGCAGGCTGTGGCCGATGAGGTCGCAGCGCTGATCGAGCAGGCGGTGCTCGCTGGAGCAGGCCGCAATCGCGACACGGCGATTTCCGCGGCCGAGATACCATCATCGCCGGGGTCCTGATGTCGCGACGCGCCTGATGCCAGCGGAAACATTAGTTCAATGTCGCGCCAAGCGTTCCGCGCGGTGTGTCGCCCCAATTCAAGTCCTGGCAGTGCTATTAGTGAAGTAAACGTCCTGGCAGAACAAAAAGGGCGCCTTTCGGCGCCCTTTCCGTAAGCTTAGCCAGATTGGCTGGATTAGAAGTCCATGCCGCCCATGCCGCCCATGCCGCCGCCCATGCCGCCAGGCATGCCGCCGCCGCCAGCCGACTCCTTCTTCGGAGCCTCCGCGATCATGGCTTCAGTGGTGACCAGCAGGCCGGCGACCGAGGCCGCGTCCTGGAGAGCCGTACGGACAACCT
>NZ_RZRK01000533.1:0-4294 GCF_003997835.1 Mesorhizobium sp. M7A.F.Ca.CA.004.12.1.1 | reverse complement strand
CGCAGGGCGAGCACAAGCTGGCGCGCGGCTACCGGCCGGTGATCATGCATTCCGCGCACTACATTGCGCACCCCGGCCTGCGCAACGCCGTCGCCGACTACCTCAGGCGCGAACGCCACGAGGTGGAGCGGATGAGCGAATATCTGGAAGAGCACACCCCGTTCCGCAAGGATCTGGAGGAGTAGCAACAGGGCTGCCTTGACGAGCAGGGCCGACTTCGTCCGATCGTCTTGCCGATTTTCCACCGTTTCGCTACACGAAAGGCACAATCCGGAGCGTTCGCCATGACCGAGGCCGCCTACGATACCGACAACATCTTCGCCAAGATCCTGCGCGGCGAAATTCCCTCGCACCGGGTCTACGAGGATGACGCTGTCATCGCCTTCATGGATGTGATGCCGCAGGGGCCGGGCCACACGCTGGTGGTGCCGAAAGCGCCGTCGCGCAACCTGCTCGACGCCGACCCGTCAATTTTCGGCCATCTCTTGAGCGTCGTTCAGAAAGTGGCGCTGGCGGTGAAAAAGGCCTTTGGCGCCGACGGCGTCACCATCATGCAGTTCAATGAGCCGGCATCGGGGCAAACCGTCTATCATCTGCACGTACATGTCATTCCGCGCTTCGACGGCATCCCGCTGAAGCCGCACACGGGAGGAATGGAGAAGCCGGAGGTGCTGACCGAAAATGCCGAAAAGATCCGGACTGCACTCGAAAATTGAGAAACGCGAGGTCAGCCGATGTGGCGGACCGGGTAGCGCCGTTCAGCCGAGAAGACGATTCTAGTGCCCGGGCGGGCCGGCGCCGGGACTCAACCGTTTGCAACTCTAATCGTCTGATTAGGAAATATTGAACCGTCTCACGGTAAAATGGTAACGGCGTGGCGAGCTGGGCTTCAAAACCATGGAACATTCGGTTGCGGCATCGGCCCCACTGACGGGGGCTATTGTCGGACGTGCTTTTCCTGGCATCTTGGCGGATGCCTTTTGGCGACACCGGCTGCTGCACGCTATGGCTACCGCTGCGCTGCTTCTGGCAAGCGCAGTCGGGTGGCACACTGGAAACATGCCGGATTTCGGCGTTCTGGCGGAATACGCCGAGTATCTTTTCATCGCCTTCTGGATTTGCGGCTCAGCCCTTGCACTTGGGACGCTTTTCCACCTTGCGCTGGTCCAGCGGGAAACCGAACCGCTGCACACCTTCCTCAAGTCACTGGGTAGATTCTTTGGCGATGCCGAACGCATTGCCAACAGCCTGAATGGCCTGGGTGCGGGTCTTGCCTTCATATCCGCGATCGGTGTGTTGAAGGGAGCCATTGCAATCCTCTCTCCGTTCGCATGGGACAAAGCATTGGCTCACGCCGATCGCATCCTGCATTTCGGTCGAGCCCCGCACGAATGGTTGTGGTTTGTCGTCCAGTCGCCGCTTGCATTGAAGATCATCAACATCGCGTACAATTTCTGGTTCGTCGTGCTCATCACCGCGGTTTTCACCGTGTGCATCACACGCAAGGATACGAAGCTGCGTCACCAGTTCCTGATGAGCTTCATGACGGTGTGGACGCTGGGTGGCTTCTTCCTCGCGATGGGCCTGTCGTCGGCTGGCCCCTGCTTTTACGAGCGATTGGGGTTCGGCAACGACTTTCACCCCCTCATGCAAGCACTTGCCGTTGCCGATCGCGTCTATCCGATCTGGGCGCTCAGCACGCAGGATATGCTGTGGAGTGGCTATACCGGCGCAACTACCGGCAGCGTCGGCATATCCGCCTTCCCATCCCTGCACGTTGTGATGGCGGTGCTGTTCGCCCTCTATGCAACACGGCGGTCTCGGCTGGCCGGTCTTGTGATGTGGTTATTCGCCGGCGTCATTATGGTCGGTTCCGTCGTGCTTGGCTGGCACTATGCCTTGGATGGCTATGCGGGTGCATTCCTGATGATCGCGATCTGGAAGGTGTGCGGATATTTGCTGACCCGTTTCGCGCCGGACCGCATGGCCGCTGAAATCGAGAGCTCCACGATGCAATCGCCGGCCGTTTGCAGGCTGTAAATTCGCCGATCTGGACGAACCCGCCTGCGGCGGCCATGCCGGTCAAAACGGCTCAAGGGCCGCGCTGGATGGGTTGGATAGTTTCTGAAACGTTGTTGGATACGGTGCTTGCCGAAGCTGCTCTGCGATCGTATCCGCGCACTGCTTCGGGCTCAGGAGCGAGGTATCGACTTCCAGATCGTACACGCCTGGGCGGTGGACCTCCTCCTGCCACAGGCGCACGGGCAACGGCACCGGATCGTCTGATGAGCCGGTCACATATCTCTTGTCCGCCGCGCTGGCGGCACGCCTTTCCATGATGATTTCCAGCGGGCAGCGAACACCGACAAACAGCACCGGCAGACCTACAAGCCGGCGCGCGCAATCAGCCACAATGTGAAGTGGTCTCGAATAGGCGTCGTGATGGCCGATATCCGCCACGACATTCAGCCCCAGCCGGCTGTGGGCGGCGATCGATTCGTAGAGCGCGGCGTATAGTCCGGGCACGAGGGCCTCAAGGTCCGGACGCTCGCCACCGGGCCGCAATCCTATCCCGGGCCGATAGCGTGCCGGCGTAGCCTGCTCGTAAACGTCGACGCCGAGATTGATCCAGACGCCATCGAAGCGCTCCTGAACAGCTCTGGCGATGCTTGTTTTTCCCGATCGCGGCGCACCGTTCAGGATGATGATCTGGCCGCTCATGCCCCTCCTCCTTGCAAACGAAAAAAGCCCCGTTTCCGGGGCTTTCAGACTGCTGACAAACCCCGTCGATTTTCGGCGGGGTTTTTTGTTATGTGATTGAAGTGTCTTGGACTGTTTGTGTCAGGAGATTTTGACAAGAGGCATTGAGCCTCATGCGCGGGCCGGCTTGGGTTTCGGGCACAGGCAAAGGGCGATCTTTTTGATGTTCTGGGCGGCGGCGGCGATCAGGCACTGGCAGGCGACCTTGGTGAGACTTCGGAACCGCGCATAGCGGTGACCATGCAGTTGCTTGGCGTCGGCGAAGGAGCGCTCGACGGTCTCCTTGCGGCGGCGGTAGATAGCCTTGCCCCATGCGGTCAGCCGGTTGGCGTCGGTGCGCTCCTTCGCATCGGCCCAGGCATGGCGGATGATGGTGCGTTGGGCCTTGGCATTGCTGGTGCAGGAGGCAAGCAGCGGGCAGTCGCGGCAGATAGCCGGGTCACTCTTGTAGTGGCGGTAGCCATTGCGGTCGGTGGTGGCGTAGGCCAGCATCTGGCCCTGTAGGCAGCGATAGCCATCAGCCGCCGGCTCATGGGTGAAGGAGGACGGACCCATCATGCCGGGCTTGGGCGGTCTGGGGCGACGATAACCGGTGACACCGCGGATTGCCCGATCCTCCAGTCCTTTGGCGATGCCTGCCGTGGCATAGCCGGCGTCCAGCCCGACGGCGCCGACATCAAAGCCGAAGCGCTGCACCTGCCGATCGAGCCTCGACAGGTAGACGGTCGAATCGTGGACGATCGCCGTCGTGTGCGTGTCGGTGATGATGGCGTGCGCCGCATCCACCGTGCGATGGTCGAGATAGAAAAAGCCCTTCGGCTTGCCCTCGCGCACCATGTAGCCGCTGTCGGGGTCGGTGCGCGAGACCTTGGTCTCCTTAACCGCAGGCCGCCGCTCCTTCTGCTTCAGCGGCTTCTGGCCATGCAGCGCCCGTTCGGTGTCGATCGCACGATCGAGGTCGGCCCAATAGTCGGCCCGCGACTTGGCGATCATGGCAAGATCGTATTTGCCCTTGTTGGCGTTGGCCTTCAGATGGGTGGAGTCGGTGTACAGCACCGTGCCGTCGACCAAGCCCGCCCGGATCGCCTGCTCAACAATGCGGTCGAAGATCGCCTGCGACACGCTGGTGTCGTCGTAACGACGCCGCCGGTTCTGGCTCAACGTCGAGGCGTCGAACACCTTGTCCGTCAGCTTCAGTCGCAGGAACCAACGATAGGCGACATTGACCTCGATCTCGCGCACCAGCTGCCGCTCCGAGCGAACGCCAAACAGGTAGCCGATGAACAGCGCCTTGAACATCAAGGTCGGGTCGAGTGGCGGGCGGCCATTGTCGGGGCAATACAGCGGCGCGGTCAGATCGTGGACGAAGGTGAAATCGATCACACGGTCGATCTTGCGCAAAAGGTGATCGGCAGGAACCAACTGATCCAGCGTCACCATCTCGAGCGCGGTCTGTTCAGGGGCGGGTCGCTTCAACATGACCCAGTGAATCAAAAACCCCCAGCAAATGCCAGGGGTTTGTCAGCAGTCTGAA